>JBLHNE010000043.1:0-9878 GCA_047619265.1 Rickettsiales bacterium
GTCATTGACTGAACCGAAATTGGCGCATCGCCACCAATTTTAACATTACCAACGGAAATTTGTTTAGATTTCCGGCGATTAATAAAGCGGTAAGGGCGAATATCGGCGATTGTTTCAATTAAGCTCATGAATTTTTGATTTAAGATTATTTAGAAATTGAATTAATGATTCCTTATTTTCGTCTAAAATTTTTGGTTTTGTTAGGTTATTTTTTTGGTCACGATTAATGGCAGTAAAATCTGCAAAACCCGAACCAGAATATTTCTGATATTTTTTAATGTCAGCTATGTTTAAAAAGCAAGAAACTAGAATTGACCTTCTGGAGTGCGATTCTTGATATTTTTCTTCGTTTAATAAATTAATAGCCTCATCGATATTTTTCAAAAATAATTTTAAGTAATATTCAATATTATCGTGGTTTAAATCAAAAATTTCTTGCCACATTTTAGGGTTAGAATTTTGTAAGCGAAAATGGCGATTTAAGATTTGATCATCATTTTGGGTATTCTGAAAATCTTCTTTTGCTGCAAAAGATAAAAATTGAGGTAGGTGAGAAACTAAGGAAAATATTTTATCATGTTCTTTTGTACTAATAAATTCTGGATTGGAACCAATTTTTTGCCAAAATTCGGAAATTTTTTTGATTTGATTTTCATCATTTAAAGTGCTTTTTGATATAAAGATTTTCTTACCTAAAAATAAGTCTATATTCGAATTTGACACTCCTGATTTTTCAGATCCAGCAATTGGATGGCAGGTGGTAAAGTTTTTGGATTTTTCTTGCAGAATTTTTCTTGCAATTTTTAAGGGAAAATTTTGCAACGATCCAATATCAATAATAGTTGTTTTTTCGCTCGTAATGGTCTCGAGTTTTTTAAGAATTTTTTCATAGGATAAAAGTGACGAAGAAATAATGATCAAATCATTGGTAATTGATTGATTAAAATTGTATATTCCATCAATTATTTTATTTTGTAGGGCAAATTCAATTTGATTTTTATCAATATCGAAGCCAAAAACATTTTCGCTTACATTATATTTTTTGCAGGCTTTAGCTAGGCTTCCGCCCATTAAACCAAAACCTATGATGCTGATATTTTTAAAGAGAAATTTATTCATTGAAATAATACTTAAGCTAAAAATTAGATATTTACTTTTACAAGTGGTGTTTATAGTTTTACCCAGCAAATCAATTTATTACTAGCTTTATGAGACAACTTTTGGTTATTTTTTTATTCAGTTTATTACTGTCATCCTGCGTTGGAGGTAAAACTCTAGATATCAAAAGCCCCTGCGTTTCTAGCGAAGACGGCCCTTGCGGGCCAAGAAAATCCGTTAATGAATGGTGGTTAAAAAATAACAGTATCAATTCTTAAAAATTAAAAAATTATGGGATTCGCAGATAAATATGCCAAAAAAGGTGGTAATACAATATCACAGCTCGCTCAAAATCACACAAATACAATAGATTCAATAAAACCAAACGAGCCCACAAAACCAACCCCAAGTTCTCTTAGTGAAGAAAATTCAGGAGTAGATCCAATAAAAAAAAGCAAGGCAAGTTTAATTTATTTAGTAAAAGGTGTAGACGATAGCAGAAATGCTTGGTATTACGTCTTGGTGGAAAGATTAAAATTATCTTTGTTTTTGAGAGCTTTAAATGACGACATTATTCATCTAGAAGATTTTGGTGAAATTCTTTATTCTGCATATGGAGACGAGCCTCCTCAAGAAATTACCGACAAGCTTAAAAAAGAATATGGTATAAAATAATTCAATTTTATTAATCAAAACTAATAGGAAAATAAAATGACTAAAGACGCAATAAGTTCAAATCCATTTATTAATAATGACCCAAATATCGACGATACTAAAGCTAGTAAAGCTGATTTAATTTATTTAGTTAAAGGAATCGACGATAGCAGAAATGCTTGGTATTATGTTTTGGTAGAAAGAGAAAAATTACAAGAATTCCTAAAAGCATTAAATGATGATATCATTCATTTAGAAAGCTTTGGATTAATTCTTTATTCTGCTTATGGCGATGAACCTCCTGTAGAAATTACTGAAAAACTAAAAAAAGAATACGACATTAAATAATTCTTATTTTTTCATAATTAAATTTAGTGCTTACAAATCTCTTCAACCAAATTCGCGGCTTAGTAATGAAACACCCCGTAAAATCTTCATTGTTGTTTTTAACAATAATGATCGCAAGTACCTATTCCGCTGTTTCCTATTCTCAAAATAAAAGCTTAAAACTAATAGCTCCAGATTTAACATTTAAAGATAGATCTGAAGATAATAAGTTTTTACAAGGAATAATCTCTAGAGTTAAAAAAGATTATGTCGAGGAAAAAAGCAACAAAGAGCTCTACGAAGCTGCTGCCAGTGGTATATTATCTTCCCTAGATCCACATTCTTCTTATTTAGATGAAGATGATTTAAAAGAAATGCAAGTACAAACCAAAGGTGAATTTGGCGGTCTTGGCATCGAAATTACCACCGAATTCTCATTAATTAAAATTATTTCCCCAATTGAAGGAACTCCAGCCCATCAAGCAGGAATTAAATCGGGAGACTATATTAGTAAAGTTGATGGTAAATCTGTTGTCGGTTTAAAAATTGAAGAGGTGGTAAAAAAACTTCGTGGTAAACCAGGTACAAAAGTTGCCATTACTATTCTTAGAAAAGCTGAAACATCTCCAATTGAAATTATCATACAAAGAGAAATTATTAAAATTAAAGCAGTGAGATCGGATTATCAGCAAGATGTAGTTTATATAAAAATTAATAGTTTTTCTGAGCAAGCATCCGTTGGTGTAAAAAAATCTTTAAAAACCCTTATCAATAAAATTGGTGCCGATAAAGTTAAAGGTATTGTTCTTGATTTAAGAGGAAATCCGGGCGGACTTTTGAGTGAATCAATAAAAGTGAGCGATATATTTTTAGACAAAGGGCAAGATATTGTTTCAATTTCTGGTCGCAACAAAGAAGAAGGAAAAATTTATCAAGATGATTCCGATCAAAATTTAACCAAAAATATTCCTGTTGCAGTTCTAATTAATGAAGGTTCTGCCTCAGCTTCAGAAATTGTCGCTGGCGCTCTACAAGATAATAATAGAGCCATTATCATGGGAGTTAAATCTTTTGGAAAAGGTTCTGTGCAATCGGTTGTTCCTCTAGATCAAAATTATGGAGCTTTAAAAATGACCACGGCTCTTTACTATACCCCTTCTGGAAAGTCTATTCAAGCCCATGGGATCGATCCAGATATTATTGTCGATACTGCTAAGCTAGAAAAAGAAGATAAAAATTTAGACAATGTTAAATCTGAAGCGAGCCTAGAAGGTCATTTAAAAAATCAAATTGAAGACGAAATTAAAACAGCAAATAAATCTCAAATTGGCGATGATAATCTTGAGATTTATAATGAAGATTACCAATTGGCCAGAGCAATTGATTTATTGAGGGGAATTAGTGTTTATAAAGCAAAATCTAAGTAATATCCATTTCAAGCATAAATGGCTTAGAACTTTATTCTTAGCTTCGGCCTTAGCACTGGTTTTTAATACTCTTTTTTTGGTCAGCAATTCATTCTCAATTCCTAATCAACAGATTTATGTTGTTGCCAAAGTAGATAATCAGGTAATTACCAACATCGATCTCATCAGTCGCTTTTTGGTGGTTGTTGAAATGTCTAAAATCAAAATAAATTCCAGCGAAGAAAAGCAAATTATCCTATCTCAAGTTTTGCAAAAAATGGTTGATGAACAGCTACAAATAAAAGAAGCAAAAAATCTAGGAATAGAGCTAGATGAACAAAAGCTTCAGCAGGCAAAAAAAGAAATTGCTAAAGATTTTAATCAGAATCCAGAAAATTTAATTAATTTTTTTAACAGCCGTAAAATTTCTTACGAGAGCTTTGAATCGCAAGTAAAATCACAAATATTATGGTCAAATATCATTAAAAAAGCTGTCGCACCAAAAATTAAAGTCAGTCAATCTGAAATTGATGAATTGCTCGAACTCAGAAAAATAAAAACCAGAATCGATAAATATCATATTTTTGAAATCTTTATCCCCAATATATATGAAAATTTTGGTAAAAATATTGATAGTAGGGACTTTTCTCGCAATTTAGCCAAAGAACTTAAAGGTGGTAAAAATTTTACTAACATAGTTAAACAATTCTCTAGAAGTCCAACGGCAGAGTTCGGAGGCGAAATTGGTTTTGTTGGACAGGGTGATGTTGACGATAAAATTTATCAAGAAATTGCCAGAGTTGCTCCAAATGGTATTACTCAATCAATTCCAATGGAAGATGGTTATTATATTTTCAAAGTTGGAGAAAAAAAATCTTTCAATACTTTAAGTCAGGAAGATGAAGAACAAGTAAAAAATATTATTTTCTCTAGAAAACTACAATTAATGGCAAGAAGTTATCTAATGGATTTGCGTAAAAATTCTTATATTGAAATTAGTGATAAAGAGCTGAATAAAATTGTTGCTAAATTGTAAATCGCAATTATTTAAGTAGAATAATTTAGAAGTAATATTGGAAATTTATATAGTTGGAAGATTTAACGGAGGGAATATTGGAGCGGGTGAAGAGGTTCGAACTCTCGACCCCAACCTTGGCAAGGTTGTGCTCTACCACTGAGCTACACCCGCTCATAAGTGCATTTGAAGGAAAGGAATTTATATTTTATAAAATAAATTGCAATCAATTATTAAATTTTAATCATTTACAATGAAAAAATACCTATCAATTTATTTGGCAATCGCACTATTAACTTTCACAACTTCTTGTGTGGAAACAATTGTGGCTGGAGCTGCGGGTAGTGCTATTCTAGCTAATCAAGATAAAACGGTTAAAAATACGACAAAAGATATCGTAATCAGCACTAAAATTGATTCTTATTTTATTGCAAAGGGACTTAAAAGCCCAACTAATAAAATCGGTGTTTCGGTTGATAATCAAAGGGTTTTGTTAACAGGAATTGTTAATGATGAAAATTTGGTTAAGAAGGCTAATGAAATTGCTTGGGAAACAACAGGAGTTAAAGAGGTTATTGATGAAATTCAAGTTTACAAAAATAAATCTTTGGCACGAAATTTCTTTAATTATTTTACCGATACTTCAATTACAGCGCGGATAAGTTCAAAAGCATTATTTAACAACAAAATTTCCACGCTTAATATCGACGTTACAACCATCAATACGGTGGTTTATTTATTTGGCACAGCTAAAAGTAAAAATGAAATTAAGGAAATTAGCAATATTGCCGCTAATACCATTGGAGTGCAAAAAGTAATTAGTCACATCGTTTTAAAATAGCTAATTTATCAGATAATAACCTATCTTAATCTTTATGAGATTGACTCCAATTCAGCAAATAATCTTCATTTAATTGCTCACATAATCTTTCTTTATGAACCAAACCAAAGTAATCGACAATCAAAATTTTTGGCTGAATATAGACAAACCAGAAGGATTCTCCTCGGCCAAAATTGTGGCGATTGTTAAAAGATTAACCAAAGCCAATAAAGTTGGTCATGCTGGAACTCTAGATCCTTTTGCAACTGGTGTTCTGCCAATTGCAGTTGGAAAAGCTACTAAAACTTGTGATTATATAGTAGGAGAAATTAAGAAATATTATTTTGAAATTGCTTGGGGAGATTTCAAAGATAGCGACGATAAAACAGGAAATACCATAGAAACTAGCGATTTTAGGCCATCAACCCTAGATATAATAAGCTCTTTATCACAATTTATTGGTAAAATTTCTCAAGTTCCATCCTCATTTTCTGCTATAAAAGTAAATGGTGAAAGGTCTTATGAATTGGCTCGTAAAGGAATTGAGGTCAAATTAAAATCCCGCCAAATTGTCATTAATAAAATTAAACTTATTTTTAATAATCAAGATAAAGCTGGTTTCGAGATTGTTTGTTCAAAAGGAACTTATGTTCGTTCCTTCGCAAAAGATTTATCTAAAGCGGTCGGAGCTTGCGGTCATGTTTGGAAATTAAGAAGATTGCAGGTTGGTGATTTTTTGGAAAAAGACGCAATTTCACTTGCCAAATTAAAAAATATCGTTAATTATCAGCGCCCAAATAGTTTTTTACTGCAATTGCGTGATGTTCTTAATTTCATTCCAGAAATTCAAATAAACAATTTTGACGCTTCCAAAATAAAGAGCGGCCAATTTGTCAACTTGTCAAATTCAGACGAAAATCATCGATCTGAAATTGAAGATTTATCACAAAATATTCCAGCAGTAAAAGTTATTAGTGAAGGTGTTCTAATAGGATTAGCAAAAATTGAAAATGATTTGCTAAAACCGTTTAATAATTTTTAATAAAAATTTCGAAGAAAATGACAATCAAACCTCAAGAAACAAAAGAAATAGTCAAAAAATTTGCTAAGACTGAAAATGACACTGGTTCAACTGAAGTGCAAGTTGCTGTTTTTACTAAAAGAGTAGAAAACCTAACTGAGCATTTAAAAACTCACAAAAAAGATTTTTCTTCAAGAAGAGGTCTTTTAATCTTGGTTAATAGAAGAAAAAGATTGTTAGAATATCTAAAAAACAATGACAAATCTCGTTATGAAATTGTTATTGCTAAATTAGGCTTAAGAAAATAATTAATTCTAAGTCCTTAAAACCCTTAAAAGTTCTTTTTGAGGGTTTCCCCCTTTGTTAAATTTACCTCTTTTATAAAATTTATTTGGTGAATTTAACAAATCTATCTTTGCGTTGTTTTGATGCAATCGTTGTTTAATAATTAAAATCTTAAAAATATGTTTAACGAAATAAAAAAAGAAATTCAATTTGGTGATAAAATCATCACTTTGGAAACTGGTAAAATTGCCAGACAAGCAAGCTCTGTTTTAGCGACAATGGGAAAAACCGTTGTTCTTTGTGCTGTAACTGTTTCTAAAAAACCACTTGCTGGAGCTAACTTCTTGCCTCTTACAGTTCATTATGTTGAAAAATACTACGCTGCTGGAAAAATTCCAGGTGGATTTTTCAAAAGAGAAGCTAAGCCATCAGACAACGCGACTTTAACATCAAGATTGATTGATCGCCCTATTCGTCCAATGTTCCCATCTAATTTTCATAACGAAATAAACCTTATCTGTACGGTTCTTTCATATGATCCTAAAAATAACCCAGACATCGTTGCTTTGATTGGCGCCTCTGCTGCGCTTTCAATTTCTGAAGCTCCATTGTCAGAAGCAATTTCTGGCGCAAGAGTCGGATATGTTAATGGTGAATATATTTTAAATCCAAGCAATGCTGAATTAAAAAATAGTCAATTAGAATTAATTCTTGCCGGAACTAAATCTTCTGTTCTTATGGTTGAATCTGAAGCTAAAGAGCTTTCAGAAGAAATTATGCTTGGAGCGGTTAAATTTGGTCATGAAAAAATGCAAGGCGTGATCGATGCAGTTAATGAATTCAAATCTGAAGCTGGTGTGGCAAAAATCGAAGTTACTTCTGAGGATAATAGCGCTTTGATCTCTACTATTTCTGGTGAGTTTGGTGAAAGAATCACTTCTGCTTACAAAAAACAAGTTAAACAAGAAAGATCATCTGATTTAGATGCAATCAAATCTGAAATCATCGAAAAATTCTCTAATGAAGAAAAAGGAATTGACGAAAACAAACTTGCATCAATCTTTAAAAATTTAGAAAAAAACGTCGTTCGTGGTGATATCGTTAAAAGTGGAACTAGAATTGATGGCAGAAAAGTTGATGAAGTTAGAGAAATTAAAGCCGAAGTTGGCATCCTTCCGGGTGCTCATGGTTCAGCTCTATTTACTAGAGGAGAAACTCAAGCTTTAGTTGTTACTACTCTCGGTTCTTCTAGAGACGAGCAAACTATCGACAGTATCGATGCTGCTCACACTAAAGAAACTTTCATGCTTCACTATAATTTCCCTCCATATTCAGTTGGTGAAGTTGGCAGATTTGGCCCTCCAGGAAGAAGAGAAATTGGTCATGGTAAATTAGCTTGGAGAGCAATTAATCCGATCTTACCAAGTCAAGAAGAATTCGGTTACGTTAGCAGAGTTGTTTCTGAAATCACCGAATCAAATGGATCTTCTTCAATGGCTTCAGTTTGTGGTGCTTCTTTATCATTAATGGATGCTGGAGTTCCTATGCGAAAAGCAGTTTCTGGAATTGCTATGGGATTAATTAAAGAAGGAGCAGATTATGTTGTATTATCTGATATCTTAGGTGATGAAGATCATTTAGGTGATATGGATTTTAAAGTTGCTGGAACCAAAGATGGTATCACCGCTTTACAAATGGATATCAAAATTAACGGTATTGATTTTTCTATCATGGGAAATGCATTGAATCAAGCTAAAGACGGAAGATTGCACATTCTAGACAAAATGTCAGAAGCTTTATCTGAAGCTAGAACTACTTTGAATGACAATATTCCAAAAGTTGAGATTCTTAACATTCCAGTTAAAAAAATTAGAGAAGTTATTGGCTCTAAAGGAAAAGTTATCAAAGGTATCTGTGAAGATACTGGTGTTTTGATCGACATCAATGATGACGGTGTTGTTAAAATCAGTAGTAATGATCCTGAAGCAACTAAAAAAGCAATCGCAATCATTAATGGAATTACTTTTGAGCCAGAAGTTGGTAGTATTTATGAAGGTCCTGTTGTTAAGGTTATTGACGCTGGTGCGTTCATCAACATTGCTGAAGGAAAAGACGGTTTTGTTCACATCTCTGAACTTGCTGAATATCGTGTTGAATTCGTTGAAGACGTTATTAATGAAGGTGATATTGTTAAAGTTAAAGTTATTGGTTTTGACAAAAAGAATCGTCCAAAATTGAGTTACAGATCAGTTGATCAAACAACTGGTGAAGATGTATCTCATAAGTTCCCAGCCCCAGAAAGAGATAGTTCTGAGCGTGAAGAGAGAAGACCAAGAAGAGATAATAGAAGAGATGATACTCCTCCTACTAAGCCAGAAGAGCCTAAAAAAAGAAGAGGATTTTTTAGCTAGAATCTTATCATTTAGGTTTAATGTAGGGTTACACATTTCATAACTTTCAGATCTCGATCTATTGTAATAAAAATAGATCGAGATCTCATTATCTTGTTTATTTGTGTCAAATATAAAAACCATTATAATTTCCATTACTCTTATTATTCTTCAGAGTAATTATGCCTTTTCCCAACCACAATTAGGTGGTCAGAAAATGGGTAACTATGGCAATAGAAATCCTCCTCAAGTAAGCTATGCTGACAGTATTTCCGCTCAGGCAGTTCCGGTTAACGAGCTTTTTAGTCCTAAAAAAATAACCCCAACCAGACTTTTCTCTGCTGAGCTTTCAATGCCGGAAAAATTTAACACTACCAATAATTTAATTCAAAAAACTGGCTCCTTTTATGCCGCTTTTGGTGAAGTTCTTTTTGTTCAAGGAACCATCGTCGATTCTTTCGATTTACCAATCTCAGGAGCAATTGTTGAGATCTGGCAAACAAATTCAGCTGGAAAATACCAAACGTTACTTGATTCAAAGAGTGATTTGGTAGATAAAAATTTTAATATGTCAGGTAGGGCTACGACTGATAATTTAGGAAACTACTTTTTTATTACTATTGTTCCTGGTTTTTACCTAAATAGATCTCCGCATATTAATTTTAATATATATCACGAAAAATTTGGGAAGTTAGAGACGGAAATGTATTTTGAGAATCACCCAAGAAATCAACTGGATTACCAGTATTTATCTTATGATCAAGAAGATAGGGATTTGTTAACCGCAACGGTTCGTCTGACTAATATTTTTAATTCCAAATCAACTAAAATAGCTACTTTTAATATTATTATGCAAGGCGTG
>JBLHNE010000044.1:0-9823 GCA_047619265.1 Rickettsiales bacterium
TTTGGAAAAAGAGCTGAAATTTCTTTTAAATTTTCCTGCCAGATTTGGTTTTTAAATTTTTTATTTAACTCTTCTAAATTCATTTTTTACTAATTTCTTGGTTGCAGTTTTCCAAAATATTCCCCTGACAAAATTTCCTCTTGCCATTGATATTTTTCGTATCCTTTCACCACATCGCCAATAATTGCCAGCGACGGCGAGACAAATTCTTTTTGCATAAACGAGCCAATTTCACTGACAAATGTTTTTTGAAACTTGGTGGTGGCTTGTTCAATGACTGCAATTTTAGTTTTGGAATCTTTGCCAAATTTAACTAGATTCTGGGTAACTAAGCCTAAATTAGATGCCGACATGTAAAAAACTAAAGTGTCGTCTGTTTTGGCTAAATCTTGCCAAAAATCGTCATTGGTAAAATCTTTCTTGTAAACAGTTAAAAATCGAACTCCTCTTGATATATTGCGCGAAGTAAGAGCCATTCCGCTGTATGCTGCGGCGCCAAGAGCGGAGGAAACTGCAGGCACAATTTGGTAGGGAATTCTTAAATCTAAAATTGCATCAATTTCTTCTTCAAGACGAGCAAAAATTGCTGGATCTCCACCTTTTAAACGAGCAACAATATTTCCCTCAGAAGCATATTTTCTAATCAAATTGCCAATCTCATTTTGTTCATATCTGTGAAAAGATTTCACTTTTCCAACATTAATTCTAATCGCATCTTTGCGGGCGTAATTTAAAATGTCGGGCGAAACTAAGCGATCATACAAAACCACATCGGCTTTTGAGAGAAGTTTGATGGCTTTTAAAGTGATGAGTTCAGGATCTCCCGGCCCAGCTCCAATGAAATAGACAGCTGATTGTTTTTTATTATCGGTTAAATTTAGTTTCTTTTCTAAAAGATTTTGCGCTCTTTCTAGGTTAATTTGTTCGATTTGATTACCAATTTCTCCTTCAAAAACTTCCTGCCAGAAAATTCTTCTAGCTTGTAAATCGCTTAGATTTTCTTTGATTAATGCGCGATTTTTAGAAATAAACTGATCATAAATTTCTAAATTTTGCGGAAGAGTAGAGGTTATTTTATTTTTTATGAATCTTGCCAAAACTGGAGAAAGACCTGAAGTGCTGATGGCGGCGGTAATATTTTTTTTCTTAACTAATGCTCCAAAAATGAAATTAGATTTTGCAGGGTCATCAACAACACTGATTAATTTTCCTAATTTTTTTGCATCTTCAGATATTTGTTGGTTAGTTTCTTCGTTATTAGTGGCGCCAATAATAACATCAAAACCTTCTAAATGACTCTTTTCATAATATTCTTTGGCGAATGTAACTTTATTTTCAGCAAGAAAATTTTGTGCATCCCTGCCAATTTCTTGAGCTACAATTTTTACGTCATTGCTAAATTCTAAAATGGTCGAAAGTTTGGCAATACCAACATTTCCAGCGCCAACGACGAGGAATTTAATTTGATCTGTTTGTAGGAATAATGGAAAAAACGACATTTTTTTTAAAAAAATTCAAAAAATTAAAAGGAAAAAATAGAAGATAGAAGGGGAGATGCTAGCAACAGCAACATTTGCAACAACAAGGGCAGGCAGAGGCGAGGGCGTATGCCCTAAGGGAATTCCTTGGAGAGAATTTATTGAAAGATTTTAGATTTTGTGAAAAAATCATTTTAATTAAATTGTTTAAGCCAAATTAGATTTGGTCAAAAGATCGCAGCAGTTAAATGTTTAGCACCCTAAAAGTCAAGAATAGTTTTTATTTTACTTGATAAAATTAAGTTTAATCCCTTTTTAACTTGGGTTTAGATTTTAACTAATAATTCTGAAAATCTTCAATTAGTTGGTAAATTTTTGTGCAAGGTTCGCCTGATCCATCTTGAGAATTTAATTTTTCTATTTTTTTAGCGTTCTTAATCGCATCTGATAATTTGCTAATTACGATTTCCGATAATTCTTTTGGGAAATGTGATTTTGGATATTTAAACTTACCTATTGCCAGTTTCTTTTCTAATCAATTCTTCCAGTTTTTTGAATAATTTATCATTATTCAGGAATCCTGCGTTTGATGGGGTAAAATGAAGTATAAGCCAAAATTCATAACTTGGTGCAGAGTTAATTCTTACTACATTAATTTTGATTGGGAGACTCATAGCATCAATGTAGATGTTATCATTTGGGTTTTTATCAAAAACACAATAAATTTTATCAAAGTTCTCAGATTCTAAGTTTCCGTGTTTAACTATCGATATTGAATTGCTACTTCCAATATGGCGAATATTAATCAAGACCCTTTTTCCTCGATCTTTTCCAGTCTTAACTTTTACAAGAATTCTATCTGTCATTTTAGATAATTTTGGCTTAGGTCCAGATCCAAATCTAAATTGCCTTAACAAATATTCAAAATAACTTGGAAAAGATTTTAAATCTTCGGAAATGACAAGAATATTATCATCATTATTTTTGAAATTTTGGTGTTCTTTTCTTGCTATTTTCTAAAACTTAAATTCGTTTAAAAATGGTCTAGCTCCGTAATAGTGATTGCGATAAAGCTGGGCAATATTATCTCGTTTTTTTGTTTCGGTAGTAAATTCAACCAAAGAATAAAGCTCTGTTGATTGGGTTTTTTCATCTTTACTTGTAAACCAAATCTGATCTCTTCTAAAAACTTCATAATCCTTTTCCAGCAAAATGTCATTATGAGCAGTAAAAACAATCTGCCCATTTCCTTTATTAATTTTTGGATTGTGAAACATTTTAACGAAATGGATTAAAACATCTGGGTGAAGTCTTTGATCAAGATCATCAAAAAACAAAATGCCGCCATTTGCCAGAATCGGAAAAATCACGCTACACAAACTAAAGGCCGCTCCTATTCCTAGTGAGATTTCATTGCTATTGAGGTAATAACCGTTCGTAGTTTTAAATCTGGCATTTAATCCTTTTTTCATCATGGATTTTACCTTGTCAGGAATATCTTTATCTTCAACAATTCGTTTTGGTATCTCCCTTTCTATTGTTTCAATTTCAAAATCAACAATTCCTACATCAATATTTTTTAAAACCTCTAAAGCCTTTTCCTTATTTTTCTTATCTTTATTAATCCAGCGTAAAGTTTGTCCAAAATTATTATGATCTTCTTCAATTATTAATTTATCTGCGATCCAATCGTGAACAGGGTTTAAAAATTTATTGCCATCTTCATTAACGTTAAGCAGTAAAAATAAATTATTTTCTGTGTTTTTAACAATATCCAAAGCCCTTTCGTTCTTACCCTCAAAGTGATTTGTAAAATTTTCTTCTAACTTATTTTTTTTATTTAGCTTTAGATCATAAATTAATTCTTCCTTGCCATCAAAATAACCTTTAAGAAATTCATGATGAATTCTGGTTTGATCGTATGAAAAACCATACAGATATCTTTTGCCTTCAGCTATAAAATCAATTTCAAATTCAGTTGGTTTATTTTTACTTGTCTCATCAAGTTTAAATGGGTGATATTCTTCAATAATACTGCCGCGGGTTCTTTTTCCCCTATCTTCTTCAAAACACATTACGACATGGTTAAAAGAATAAACCGCCCTAATTAAATTAGTTTTCCCAGAAGCATTAGCTCCATAAATTGCAGAGCTTTTCAGCAATTTTGGCGCAGTTTCATCGCCAGTTTTAAAAAAATTATTTTTTAATACACTAGTTTTTTTCTCTTCGTGATATTTGGTTGCAACCCCCATATCAATGGCCTGCTTACCTTTAATTGATCGAAAATTAGTTACAGAAAAGCTAATCAACATAATTTTGATTGTTTGGTTTGTGAATATTCTTGACAAAAAATGTCAAAAATATTCTCGACAAAAAATGTCAAAGATCAACAACTAATGTTTTTATGTAAATTTGATTTTGAGGATGATTTTTTGATTGAGGAAATTTTAATCGTAAGCTTTTCAATGATGATAAAATCTCTTTTAAATCTTTCATCAAAGGAAGGGTTTTTGTTGATAAGAGTAATTTGATATTTAGAGCAAAAAGTAAAATTTAAGAAAGCACTAAACTCCTCTGCCTTTTTGTCTTCCTTGCGCTCTTCCTTGGGCTTCAACCATGCTGACCCAGAATCCTTTGTCGCTATTTTCATTCATTAATTTTGCAGAGCTAACAAGGTAAGTTAATTTTTGCCCTAAAACCATTGAGGTCCAAAAACCCACTGGCTTTACTAAATCAACAATTTTAGATTCACCTAATTGTGCTTCTTCATCGTCAATTTCCTGTTCTTTGGAAATTATTTTTTCTACTAATTCTCGTTCTCCTTCTTTTTGAACGAATTTCTCAGAATCTTCTTTCGGTAGCACCTTTTCGGCTTTGATGGGTTTTTTAGATTCAATAATATTTAATAGATTTTGATATTTTTTGCGGGCGAAAATTAGAAAAATTTTGAAAATAATTCTAAATAATAAAATACTCAAAAACACAGCAATAAAAATTGCTACAAAGATAGGAAGTATTTCGTTTAGAAAATTGCTTAGCTGGATAGACATTCAAAGAATTGTGTTTTTAATAAAGGTCGTTATAAGTTCATTTTCAAACATAGACCTTCAAAAAACAATTCATTTCTCGGTGGCAAAAGATACAACCTTGAAGTTGTAATAATTAAATTAAAAAATAAAAAATTTTTATGAAGAAGTCAGAACTTTTACTACCAGCAGGATCCCTTGATCGTTTAAAAACCGCAATCCTTTATGGGGCAGACGCGGTTTATTGTGGAACTCCAGATATGAGCCTTCGTACTAAATCGTCTTTCAGCTTGGAAGATTTAGTTGAAGGCATTGAATACGCGCATGCTAAAGGTAAAAAAGTTTACTTAACTCTTAATCTATTCTCTCACAATAAAGACATCGCAAAGCTTCCGGAATATATTGAAACGGTTAAGAAAGTTAATCCAGACGGCTTAATTATTGCTGATCCGGGAGTTGCACATTTTGTTAAAGAACATGCTCCACATTTAGAAATTCACGTTTCAACTCAAGCCAATGTTTGTTCATGGCTTTCGGTTAAATTTTGGCAAGATCAAGGCGCTAAATTAGTGGTTCTAGCCAGAGAAGTTAGCTTTGCCGAACTAAAAGAAATTCGCGAAAAATGCCCAGATATTAAACTTGAAGCTTTTATTCACGGCTCAATGTGCATGACTTATTCTGGAAGATGTTTGCTTTCTAATTTCATGTCTGAACGAGGAGCTAATCAAGGTTCTTGCTCGCACAGCTGTAGATGGGGCTACAAAGTTAAAATCAAGCTTAAAGATAATACTGAACACGAAATTGAAATTACTGATCAAAATAAAGATCTTTTCGATTTCTTTTTAGAAGAAGAAATTCGCCCTGGAGAGTTAATGCCTTTCGAAGAAGACATGGCAGGATCTTACATTCTAAATTCTAAAGATTTGTGTTTAATGCCTAAGCTTAATGAATATTTAGAAATTGGCGTTGATTCCCTTAAAGTTGAAGGTCGAAACAAAACTGAATATTACGCCGGAACCGTTGCCAGGGCATACAGAATGGCGATTGACGATTATTACGAAAATCCGAAAGAATGGGATGCTGAAAAATACATGGGCGAGTTGGAAGCAGTAGCAAATCGTGGCTACACATTAGCTTTTCATGAAGGTAGATTAACTAATTTAGCTCATGATTACGATTCCACCAAATCAACAGCAATCTACGAATATTGTGCCAGAGTGATGAAGTGGGACGGCGATGACATTATTATTCAGATTAAGAATCGTATTGTTGCTGGAGACGTTCTTGAATTTCTTTCTCCATTCGCGCGTCAGCCAATTTTGCTTAGAATTTATGAATTTGAAAATGAATTTAGAAATAAAAAAACTGCCGCAGTTCATTCGGGCCAAAGAGATTTAGTTCGTATTCCTGCAAGCTTGTTTCATTTGGAAGATGTTGAGAAATTAAAAGAATTATTGCCTGAGTTCACTTTAATTCGTAAAGAAAAAGCGATGGACGAAAGTGAAAAAAATCGTTTAGAGCTTCACAATCAGGCTCTAAAAATGGAAGGTGGGGCGGAAAATCAGAATAAATACGACAATAAAAGATCTAAATATTTGACTTCTTTGGAGCAAAGATTGGAAGAAGTTTCCCCAAAAACTCCAAGAATTGGAATGGATGGTTGCTGCGGAAAAGGTTGCAATGGTTGCTTGATGTTCTGGCACGACGACAAATATGCCAAGGCTAGAGATATTTTGAAGGGCAAGAAAATGGGTGAAATGCTCTAAAGGATTTTTAACTAGGATAAATCAATAAATCTGAAATTTAACTAATAGATTTCAGCTCAACTAAAAACTCGGTCAATCATATTCCAGATTAAAGGAATTTGATTAGACCGAGTTTTTTTTGATTTAAAATTGAGATTCAATGGAAAAATGTTCTTAAATTTATTAACTCGCCGCGACTAGTAGCGGCGAGTTAATATTTAACTTTTGGAAAAACTTATTAATTTGAGTTTTTCAAAAAGCTTTTAGTTCATTCCAAGAGCTTCTTTGTAAGTTTCTAGTAAAAATTCTTGCTCATCTAATTTAGCTTTATCTAACTTTCTCATTGAAATGATTTTTCTAATAGTTTTGATGTCAAAACCTGTTGCTTTTGCTTCATCAAAAATTTCTTTAATACTTTCAGAAAGATCTTTCTTTTGACTTTCATACATTTCAATTCCTTCAATGTATTTCTTTAAAAGTTCGCTAGTGTTTTTGTTAATGTCAGTCATAAATTTATGTAGTTTAAAGTTGAGTTTAGAGGTTAAATTCTATTTAAAAAGATTGTGAATGTCGTTGTAAGTGGTGAAAGCCATTAGGGAAATTAAAATGGCAAAGCCAAATTGAAATCCAATCATTTGAACTTTTTCCGGTAATGGTTTTCCTCTAATTGCTTCAATAATGTAGTAGAATAAATGCCCGCCATCAAGAGCTGGAATTGGTAGCAGATTAGCAACCCCAAGATTAACCGAAATCATGGCCATGAACCATAAAACCACCATCAAACCTTGCGACATTGATTTTCCCGAATATTCAGCAATTTTAACTGGGCCACTAAGCTCAGAAATGCTTCTTTGACCAGTAATTAATTGACCAATCGCTTTTACAACCGCTATTGAAAGATTGTATGTTTCAACATTTGCGTGAATGAAGGCGCTGCCGATATTTAATTTGGTGTATTCAAATTGACTAGCTCCAACGCCAATTAAAGGAACTTTAGTTTCGTCGCCAAAAATATTCTTCGAAATAGCCATTTTTGGCGTTAGGTTAATATCTAGTTCTTTACCATCTCTTTGCAAAACAATATTTAAAGAATTTTTACCATCTTGTAGAACTATTTTACGAAGTTGATCAAAATCTTCAATTTCAACTTGATTGACCGCTAAAATTTTATCACCAACTTGAATTCCAGCTTCAAAAGCAGCGCTTTTTTCTGTAATTTGGTCGATTATTGGCAAAACTTTTGTTAGGCCTTGAGCTTTAAAAATAATAGTTAGAAGAACAATACAAAGCAGAAAATTGGCAATGGGGCCAGCCAAAACAATGGCAATTCTTTTGAAAACATTTTGAAAATAAAATGAAGATTTTTTCTCCTCATCACTCATTTTACTAGTTTGATCTTTGTCGACAACAGATGCAGGGTTTTGGTCGCCAAACATTTTGACATATCCACCAAGAGGTAAAAGGCTAAATTTCCATCTAGTTCCAGATTTATCGTTCCAGCCAAAAATTTCTTTTCCAAAGCCAATTGAGAAAATTTCGACTTTTACTCCGCAAAGTTTGGCAACAAAATAATGCCCAAACTCATGAATAAAAACAATTACGGAGAGAATAAAAATGAAGGCCAGAAAGTTGTGCCCAATTAGATTGATGATTTCCATTGAAAATTGATTGTGGTTTTTAAAGGAGTGGTTAATTTAAGCACAATTATTTACGCCGCAACTACTTAATTGCGACAGATTAAACAACTTCACTAATATGCAAAAAACTAAAATTAAGAATCTTCAGAAAAGCCAAAGACAATTGCAAATAGGCGAACAAGTCAAAAGGGTTTTGGCAGAAATTTTTATGCGTGATGGCGTGATAAAAATCAAAAATGGCTACATCACAATTCTGCAAGCAGACGTTAGTCCAGATGCTAAAAATGCTAAAATATTTATTGATATTTTTGGAGGAGTAGACGACAAACAAATTCTTGCCGAACTTAAAACTGTTTCTCCGCAGCTACGCTCTAAATTGGCACAAAAAATTAATTTAAGATACACGCCAGAACTGGCATTTGTGCTTGATAGAACTGCAGATAAGGCAATGGGAATTGAAGATTTGATTGAGCAAGAATCCAGAAAATTTTCGCCTAAATAAAATTCAAAATCTCCTATTTTTTCTAAATTTTATTAAGCAGCAAAAGATTTAGAGATTAGATAATGTTTGATTAAAATTAGATTTCTATTCCACTAAATAAATTTCATAGCTAACTTTAATTTCTCTAATATTTTTTAGTTCAGAATCTTGCTCAATTTCTGGTTTAATGCGTAAATTAATTGGCATTAAACTTTCCTCCAGAGCATTTAAGGGTTGATGTTTGGAACATAGACACTCAATTCTCTCTAAGTATTCCACCATTTTAGCGGGCTCAACTTTAAAACGAGCTCCAATTGTGATTGCATCTTCACTTAAATTTTTAACCTGAAAAGAATTAGTAATATTTTTGCCATTTAATATTTTGATTTCAGCTGTAGTTGGTTCAAATTCTATTATTGATTTAAGTTCTTCTGGAACATTTGCAGCAAAATTAATAGCCATTTTTTGATGACCATTTTTATGCAAAGAAAAAGAAGAAAAGGTGATTTGCTGACAGGTTTTTTGGGCTTTGCAGAAAAAATTGTAGGGTTGAACTAAAATAAAACCGAGTAACAAAATTCCAATAACAACGTAAAGAGTGCTTTTGATAAATTTACTTTGAACTTCGTTAGACATTTTTACTTAGATTTTCTGTTGATTTTTTAACGATCAAATAGTTGACGATAAAGCTTATAATGATATTTAGAGCTAGAAGAATAAAGGTTTTAATAGCAAGTTTTAATGATGGATTTTCTAAAAATAATCCAATCAGCAAAAGTGAAACACCGTAAATATTGCAGATAAAAATCAATTTTACAGATAAAAAAACATTGCGACTTTTGTAAAATCCAATCATCGATAGTGCAATTAATAGACTGCCGAAAATAGCTAAAATAGCTGCGATTAAACTCATTATTTTTTATGATTAGAAATTAAAAATAAAAGCGCTGCCAGTTCTAGTAAAAATAATAAAAAGGCAATGTCGATAGCCAGTTCAAAACTAGCAGTGGAATTGATTAATATTAAAATAACAAGGCCAGTGAAAAGGAAATAAAAACTGATTATTTTTTGGGTAAAATCAGACGTAGAAATGAACTTTACAATTGCAAAAGATAACCCAAAAATAATGGTAAGGTTAATGAAAATAAGCATTTAGATACTAAATTTATTTTGTAATTCAATCATTCTCAAGCAAGCCTGAACAGCAAAACCTCCTTTATCTTTCTGCTTTAAATCTGCTCTAGCAATAGCTTGATCTTCATTTTCGCAAGTAATAATTCCATAACCAATAGCAAGATGGTTTTTGTAACCAAGCTCATTTAAGCCGCGTGCACTTTCCATACAAACATAGTCGTAGTGAGTTGTTTCGCCGCGAATAACGCAACCAAGCGCAATATATCCTTGATAATTGCCAGTTTTAGCAGCAAGAGCAATTGCGGCAGGAATTTCAAAAGCA
>JBLHNE010000045.1:0-9713 GCA_047619265.1 Rickettsiales bacterium
AGCGATTAGAAGCCTTAAGATTTAACAAACACAAGATCGCAGTTATAAACTACGACCAACACCGAGTTCTACAATTAAGCTTTACGATCTGCAATCATTTGTTTGATTGATCCAATTGCTTTTGCAGGATTTAATCCTTTCGGGCAAGTACTAGTACAATTCATAATTGTGTGGCAACGGTAAAGTTTGAATGGATCTTCTAACGCATCAAGTCTTTCTTCTGTTGCTTCATCACGAGAATCAGAAATAAAACGATAAGCTTGGAGAAGTGTTGCAGGGCCTAAATATTTATCACCATTCCACCAATAGCTTGGACAAGAAGTTGAACAAGAGGCGCATAAAATGCATTCATAAAGACCATCTAATTTTTCGCGATCTTCAGGGGTTTGTAATCTTTCTTTTCCCGAAGTTGGAACTTCAGCTTGAAGCCAAGGCTTGATTGATTCATATTGATCATAAAAATGAGTTAAGTCTGAAACCAAATCCTTAATGACAGGCATGTGCGGAAGTGGATAGATTTTGATAACGCTAGTACATTCTGCAATTGGCTTAGTACAAGCCAAAGTATTGGTTCCATTAATATTCATTGCACAAGATCCGCAAATTCCTTCGCGGCAAGATCTACGGAAAGTAAGCGATGAATCTTGTTCGCCTTTAATTTTGATCAAAATATCCAGGACCATTGGCCCACATTTATCTAAATCGATTTCGAAAGTGTCGATATGTGGATTTTTTTGATCAATATCCTCAGGGTCATAGCGATAAACCTCAATTTTTTTAACATTTTTTGCATCTGCTGAAGCTTTAAAAAACTTACCTGATTTTTTGTCAATTTTTGAATTTTGTGGAAGTGATAGTTGAACCATATTAATTAGTTATTAGTTATAAAATTTTATTTAATTCGTTGTAAAAATTTAAAATTTTGTTTCTAGATTCACCGTGTAGTAACCCCTAAGACTGCTCGCGGCGATCCATAAGACGTTTTAACATCGTCTAGATTTGCACGTCACGTGAAGTCTCCTCGCAATGAATATTAGAATTTCTTGGTTACTCATACAGACTGACTAATAAACCCTCTTCTTAGGTGGAAAAGACTGAACTTCGTTAGTCAAAGGTTTTAAAATTACTTCGCGGTAATCGATTGATGTTTCTCCATCCTTATCAAGCCAAACAATTGAATGTTTCATCCAATTGACATCGTCGCGATCTTGAAAATCTTCTCTGGCATGTGCGCCACGACTTTCTTTGCGGTTAAGAGCGCAGTTTATGGTAACGATGGCTTGGGCTATCAAGTTATCAAGTTCTAAAGCTTCGATCAAATCACTATTCCAGACTAATCCACGATCAGAAATTTTTATTTCATCAAAAGATTTGTAGATTTCGTTAATTTTGGTTTTGCCTTCAGCTAAAACATCTTCAGTTCTAAAAACTGCCGCATGTTTTTGCATGGTTTTTTGCATTTCAAGCCTAATTTGGGAAGTTTTTGATTTTCCATCAGCATTTCTGATTTTATCAAATCTTTTAATTGCATCGATTCCAGCATTAGCAGGAATTTCGGCATGAGGAGAATTTGGTTCAATAACTTTTCTGGCTTGAATTGCTGCTGCTCTTCCAAATACGACTAAATCAAGAAGGGAATTTGAGCCAAGTCTATTAGCGCCATGAACTGAAACGCAAGCCGCTTCACCAATTGCCATTAAGCCTTCTACGATTTCTAATTTACCACTTTTTAAATTCATAACTTCACCTTTAACGTTAGTTGGAATTCCACCCATATTATAGTGGACAGTTGGAATTACTGGAATTGGTTGTTTTGTAACATCAACATTAGCAAAAATTTTGGCACTTTCTGAAATTCCTGGAAGTTTTTGGTGTAGAATTTTTGGATCTAAATGGTCGAGATGTAAATAAATATGATCTTTGTTTTCACCAACACCTCTTCCAGCATTAATTTCCATAGTCATTGCGCGTGATACAACGTCTCTGGATGCTAGATCTTTTGCGGATGGCGCATATCTTTCCATAAATCTTTCACCTTCTGAGTTTACTAAATATCCGCCCTCACCTCGAGCTCCTTCAGTAATTAAGCAACCAGAACCATAAATTCCGGTAGGATGAAATTGAATGAATTCCATATCTTGAAGAGGAAGACCAGCTCTTAGAACCATAGCATTTCCGTCTCCTGTGCAAGTGTGAGCAGAAGTTGCTGAGAAATATGCTCTACCATATCCGCCAGTAGCAATTACTACTGTTTTAGATTTGAATCTGTGGATATTTCCATCAACCATTGATAAAGCAATAACTCCACGGCATTTGCCATCGATCATAATTAAATCAAGAACAAAATATTCTATGAAAAATTGAGCCTTTTGTTTTAATGATTGTTGATAAAGAGTATGAAGAATAGCGTGACCAGTTCTGTCTGCTGCTGCGCAAGTTCTTTGCGCCGCGCCGCCTTCGCCGTATTCTTTAGTCATTCCGCCAAATGGGCGTTGATAGATTTTTCCTTCTTTTGTTCTTGAGAAGGGAACACCATAATGCTCAAGTTCAATAATTGCTTCTGGGGCCTCTTTACACATATATTCAATTGCATCTTGATCTCCAAGCCAGTCTGATCCTTTGACTGTGTCATACATGTGCCATCTCCAATCGTCTTCACCCATATTTCCAAGTGCTGCAGAAATTCCACCTTGCGCTGCAACGGTATGTGATCTAGTTGGAAAAACTTTAGAAATACAAGCCGTGTTTAAACCTTTTTCAGCCATTCCAAATGTTGCCCGAAGACCAGCTCCGCCAGCACCAACAACTACCACGTCAAATTCATGGTCGGTAACTTCGTAATTTGCGATTTTATTTTCAGTCATTTTTAGTTTTTTATTTTTTATTTTTTAGTTTTTTATTTTTTATTCTCTAGGGTTATTAAAACTCTACGTCGCTTTTCTCGGATTTGACTTGAATTCTACTAGCACCCGAGAAAAATCATAGATTTTTTTCATCAAACCTAAAAACAGATGTTTGCTGTTTTTTTAACGGTTTCATCCTACTAAATGAAGTCTTAAAATTGCTACGACAACAGCTGTTCCAGTTACGATCGAAAGAAAATTAATTAACATAATGTAAAAATGTTTCTTAAATTTATTGCTCACGTAATCTTCAATAACCTCTTTCATACCAAGGCTTCCATGATAAAGAGAAAAAGCTACAAATAGAATGCTCATAAAGGCGTTGAGCGGATAAGCGAAGAAAATTGGCATCAAATTAATTGGGTCGGCAACGATTTTCATTACTGACAAAATTAACCAAATCACCAATGGAATTAAGGCGATTGCTGAAATTCTTTGCATTAACCAAGAGTGAGATCCTGTTTTGGTGGAGGGAGCGATCTTCATATTTTTAATTTAATTGTGAAGTTGAAAGAAATGCTAAATAAGCGGTTAAAACCGTTAATAGAGCTGAAGTAGCTAAAACTAAAATTCCATTACGAATAGAAGTTTCTTTGTCAAAACCTTTTCCAATATCCCAGAATAAATGGCGAATTCCGTTGCAAAGATGGTAGTAAAGTGAAAATGCCCAAGCAAAGACAGCAGCATAAAAAACATATTTCAAAGTGCAGCTACAGCTTTGTCCATCAATCATTTCACCATTAATAACTATTTCAACTTGATAAGCGTAATAAATAATTGCCCAAGAAATTGCAACAACACCAAAATACAAGAATATGCCAGTTAAACGGTGAAGAATCGAAGTAAGGGAGCCGATTTGCGGTTTATAAATTTGAATATGAGGTGAAAGCGGTCTTTCTTGAGGGGTTTTTTTGTTCATTTTATTTTGCTAATATGCGTTAAATTTGTCTAAAAACATGGCTTGTAATATAAATTATAATATAACTATTACAACAGATTTTTAATTAATTTTCCTTAGTATTTGTCCAAATAACTTAGCAGGAAGAGAGCCTCCTGTTATGTTATTGGTTGCTGAATTATTATCATTACCGATCCAAACTCCTAAAACATAATCATCGTCAAATCCAATAAACCAAGCATCGCGATAATTCTGACTGGTTCCAGTTTTGCCATAAATATTGCGTGCAACATTTGCCGCTTTTCCGGTTCCACCTTCCACAACTGATCGCAGCAAATCTTTCATCTTAACAACATTATCTTCATCTATAATTTGAAAAGATTCTTCAGATTGTTTTTTATACAAAACTTTTTGCCCATTGCCATAAATTTTTTGCACTGCATATGGCAAAATTGCCTTTCCATCACTCGCAATCGCCGCATAGCTATTAACTAACTCAAATAAGCTAACTTCAGTGGTTCCAAGCGCCAAAGTTGCATCTTTGCTATCAACTTTAGAAATAATGCCCATTTTTAAAGCATTATTAATAATATCCTCGCGATTTAATTTAGCAGTTAACTGCACTGAAACTGAGTTAAGTGATTTTGCAAATGCTTGTCTTAAAGTAACTTCTCCATAATATTTTTTATTGTAATTTTCTGGCTCCCAAGAACCTAGGCTGACTTTTTTATCTTCTATTAAATCATCTGGTGAATAACCATTTTGCATGGCGGTTAAATAGACAAAAATCTTAAAAGCAGATCCAGCCTGCCTTTGTGAATAAACCGCTCGATTAAATGGGCTTTTGCGATAATTTTTCCCACCAACCATCGCTAAAATCGCACCATCTTTTTTCATCAATATTAAGGCGATTTGGCTTTTTCCTATTTTCTTATTATTCTGGCGAACAAATTCGTTAGTTTGATCTTCAACAATTCTTTGCAATTTTTCATCTAGAGTTGTTAAAACCTCAAAATGATTATTAGAATTTTGCTCATAAATTCCCAAATAATCGTCAAAATTTCCAGCCACATAATCTGAGAAATAAAGTCTTTGAAACTTATCTTCTTTATAATTTAAAGATCTTTGTGCGGAGTCATTTTTATCTAAAAATCCAGCATCAACCATATTTGCTAGCACTTGTTTGGTTCTTTTTTGGGTTAATTTATTGTTATTTTTAGGAGATAATTTTGAAGGAGCTTTTAACAATCCAGCAAGCATTGCCGATTCCTGTAGATTTAATTTTGAAACAGGCTTGTCAAAATAATGACGTGAAGCACTTTGTATTCCATAGCTTCCAGATCCAAAATAAGCCCGATTTAAATAAAGAGTTAAAATTTGCTCCTTACTAAAAGTATTTTCAAGTTGCCTGGCCAGCATCAATTCTTGGATTTTACGCTTAATAGTTTTATCTGGATTCAGAAACATTCTTTTCACCAATTGCTGAGTAATTGTGCTTCCGCCCTGCACTATTCTTCCTGCTTGATAATTAGCCCAAAATGCTCGCACAATTGCCATCGCGTCAAAACCTCCGTGAGTAAAGAACTTTCTATCTTCTGTCGCCACAACCGCATCGATTAAATGACCCGGTATTTGATTAAAAGTAACTTGGTTAGCATATAAATCTCCAAGAGTGGTAATTTTATTGCCATTGGAATAGAGAACTTCAATAACCCGCTTATCACTTGTTAAAGAGGCTTCTTCCAGATTTGGTAAGTCTTGATAATAATAAAAGATTATTCCCACCAGAGCAAAAGAGCTCCAAATTGCAAAAATAACTGACCATTTAAATAAAAAACTGAAGAATTTGAACATTAACTTTAATAACAAAAATTAAAAATAGTTATGAATTGTAAGGTTTGCATAATTAATTAAGCAACTCTGCAACTTTTTTATTCTGTTTTTTGGAATATTTAGGGGGAAATAAAATTTTGGAGATAGGATTTTTGGTGCGCCCTAGTCGATTCGAACGACTGACCTACAGCTTAGAAGGCTGTTGCTCTATCCAGCTGAGCTAAGGGCGCCAAAAAATAAGAGCGGCATTCTAATGGTAAAGGGTAGAAGAAATCAAGAAAATTCTTGTCTCGCTCTGAATAATTAATTATTTAGATTTTTATTAAAACCATAAATATTTTCTAAAAGCCCTATTTCCAATCCTTATTGACAAATTCATTTCGATGCCACATGTAACATCGAAATTAATTTAATTCACAATGTCTAGTAAAAACAAAATGACAATAATTTTGTTTTTGAGATTTTACCCTCAAAATTTAACAATTAGATATGGTCGTCAAAAGATTATTAGTTCAGTTCTTGAAGAATTTCTAACAATTTTTGTCTAAATTTAGGCATAAAAGAGTGAAAATAGACCAAAAAATGGGCTGATATTATTTTGACGACATTATCTGAAATATCTTAGATCAACTTCACAGCTTCTAGTTTTTTAATCACATCTCTAAGTTCAGCGGCTTTTTCAAAATCTAAATTTCCTGCTGCATCTTGCATTTGTTTTCTCATTTCAGGAATTTTCTTATCAATAACTTTAAAATCTCCGTGTTTTGCGGCTTCAAAAATTTCATCGTAATTTTCTTTTCCTTTTAAGCCTTTTTTACTCCTTGAATATTTAGCATCTTTACTTTTGTTGTAGAGATTATCTAAAGGTGATGCGAAAGATTTTCTGGTAGTAGTTGGTGTAATATTATGTTTTTTATTATGAGCTTTTTGAATTTCTCTTCGTCTTGCAGTTTCAAAAAGCGCTGCCTTAATTGATTTGGTTTCTTTATCTGCATACAAAATAACTTTTGATTCAGAATTTCTAGCAGCTCTGCCAATAGTTTGAATTAATGAAGTTTCATTACGCAAAAAACCTTCTTTATCGGCGTCTAATATGGCGACAAAAGCGCATTCTGGAATATCTAATCCTTCGCGCAAAAGATTCACCCCAATTAAAACATCATGAATTCCCTGCCTCAAATCACGAATAATTTCAATTCTTTCTAAAGTCTGAATATCAGAATGCATGTAGACAGTTTTAATGCCACAACCGTTTAAATATTCACTGAGTGATTCTGACATTTTTTTAGTCAGAGTAGTAGCAATAGTGCGAAACCCTTTTCCAATAGTGAGCTTGATTTCATTCATCAAATCGTCAATTTGGGTTTTGGCAGGGCGAATTTCGCAAACAGGATCAAGAAGTCCTGTTGGGCGAATGATTTGCTCAACCATTTCATCAGTTCTTTCTATTTCATATTTACTAGGAGTTGCTGAAACATAAATGGTTTGTGGCTTAAAACTTTCCCATTCTTCAAACTTTAAAGGGCGATTATCTTTGGCGGAAGGTAGGCGAAATCCATGTTCAACCAGATTACTTTTTCTGGCAAAATCACCTTTGTACATCGCGCTAACTTGCGGAACCGAAACATGGCTTTCATCCACAAAAAGCAAGGCATCTTGAGGCAAATATTCAAATAAAGTTGGCGGAGAAAAGCCAACTGGCCTTCCGGTTAAATAGCGCGAATAATTCTCAATTCCTTTACAAGATCCGGTTTCGACCATCATTTCCATATCGTAAACTGTTCTTTGTTCAATTCTTTGCGCTTCCACCAGTTTTTTGTTTTTCTCAAAATATTCGATTTGAGATTTAAGATCAGCTTTAATATGAGAAATAGCATTATGAATATTACTTTTTGGAGTCACATAATGCGAACTTGGGTAGATAGCAATATCTGTGAGTTTACCAAAAAACTCGCCAGTTAGCGGGTCAAATTCATTAATTTCTTCGATTTCATCACCAAACATCACAATTTTCCAAGCGCGATCGTCAAGATGAGATGGGAATACATCAACCGAATCTCCTTTAGCTCTAAAATCTCCACGCTCAAAAGAAATTTCATTACGGTTGTATTGCAAATCTACCAAGCGATTTAAAAGTTTTTGACGATTAATTTCCTCGCCAACTTTCAAACGAATTGCCATTGTGCCATAAAATTCTGGCGAACCAATACCATAAATACAAGAAACTGAAGCAATAATAATAGAATCGCGATTTTCAAATAATGCTCGCGTGGCGTTGTGGCGAAGGCGGTCAATTTCTTCATTAATTGAACTATCTTTTTCAATAAAAGTGTCTGTTTTAGGAATGTAGGCTTCAGGCTGGTAGTAATCGTAGTAGGAAACGAAATATCCGACTTGGTTTTCCGGAAAAAATTCTAGCATTTCTCCATAAAGCTGGGCTGCGAGAGTTTTATTATGGGCCATAATCAGCGCAGGTCTTCCGGTTCTGGCAATAACATTAGCCATTGTGAAGGTTTTTCCAGAGCCAGTCACGCCCAATAAAGTTTGTTCTTTTTTGCCTGCTTCAAGACCAGATATCAGTTTTTCAATAGCTTGTGGCTGATCTCCAGCTGGCTTAAAGTTTGATTTTAATTTGAATGGAGTTGTCATAAATTTAAAAGATTTAGAAAAATGGTCTGCAACAATAATTAAAGCTGGGTAAATGACACTCTTAAATTTCAAGAATTTGAATATTTATTAAGTTCTAAACATTAATTATAGTGTTTCTTTTTGACACATTAACAAATTTAAAACCTCATAAAGGTTTCAAATTATTTAATTGTCTATTATCAATTTATCTAATCTATTCTTATTTAATAATAATCTCTAAAATATTTATGCATAATAACACAATTATGATGTTTCTAGCAATATGTAGCTTGATCATCGATGAAAAAAAGATAAGGAAATAACAAGATTTCTTAAAGATACTACTAACGAGGAAAACAAGGTGGAAATAGAGGAATTAACATTTACCAGCCTAGTAGAAGCCCTATCTCTAAATACTGAAGAATTGAGTAAGTTTAATTGGAAGCAGGAACAGAAAGATTTTGCAAAAATTTTAGATAGGGTGGAAAAACTTACAAATCACCCAGAATGTTCAGCGGAAGTAATAAGTTTGATAATTAAGCATTTTAAGCAAATTATTAAAGAAAACAATTCGCAACCAGATAATTCAGATCACAAAATAATATTAGGGATATTACCAACATTGCAGGGAAAACTGGAGAATAAAGAACATAAAACTCTTCGTACCGATGATCATAAATCATTACCTAAATCTAGATTCTCAATAATAGCAAGATTACCAAGTTTGCGGAGAAAAAGTTTAGCTGACGCAGTTTCAAGAGAAGCAGGATTAGAACAAAAAACCTGCAATCCAGAATTGCTAACTACAATAAATCAAATCGTTACCTACGCTTTTTTACTAGAAAGCAGAAAAGCGCTCTCAGAACAATTTATTGTTTCCTTAAAGAAAGTTATTAATGAAAAAGAAACTGAAATTGCCTCAGAGGCCTTATTTAATTTTCAAGAAAAATCTAGTCATCAGCATATGCACCACCTATTCAAACTTTATCCCGAGGAAACTTTATCTTTTATTGCTGTTTGTAAGGAGCTTCAAAATAAAAATAAACTCCCTGATGGGGCTAAGGAATTTCTAAAACTTGCTAATAGCGCGTCTAAAGGGAATTTAAATCCCAATTCAACAATAGCGCGTATTACAGCTTCTAAAAAGCCATTGATGGAAGAGATAAGGAATAATGTTGAACTAGCTCACTAAAACCTAATCTTCGTCAAGTCTAAGTGCTGCTAAGAATGCTCCTTGAGGAATTTCGACATTACCAATTTCTCTCATCTTCTTTTTACCTTTTTTCTGCTTATCTAAAAGTTTTCTTTTTCTTGAAACATCCCCGCCATAGCATTTTGCTGTCACATCTTTTCTCATTGCAGAAACGGTTTCTCTAGCAACAATTTTTCCGCCAATTGCAGCTTGAATGGCAATATTGAACATTTGTTTTGGAATCAACTCTTTAAGCTTC
>JBLHNE010000046.1:0-9648 GCA_047619265.1 Rickettsiales bacterium
TTAAGTTAATTGAAAAACAAATACCGGCAATACTAAATGTCGGCCTATTTGTGATTGATATTTAAATTTATTTTTTTCTTTCAGCAGATATTTTTTCTTTTAGTGAATCTATGTCTAGGGCTCCTGGAACTAAAGTTTCGCCAATAATGAAAGCTGGAGTTCCATTTATTCCAATTGAGCTAGCTAATTCTTGGTTAGCTGCTATTTTAGCTGAAATTTCGGATTCTTTATTATCTAAAACTTTATTAAGTTTTTCAACGTTAATTCCTAATTCTTTGGCGATTTTAATGGCTCCATCTTTAGTTTTAGCGCTTCCTTTCATTAGTGCGTCGTGAAATTCCACGTATTTGCTGCTGTCAAGTATATTTACTGCCAGAGCCACTTTTGACAATTCAACAGAAGATTGTCCTAAGATTGGTAATTCTTTAAAGATAACTCGAACTTTTTTATCTTCCTTGATTAGCTTCTCAACGGTTTCTTGAGCTCTTTTACAGTAGCCACAATTATAATCAAAAAACTCTACTATTGAAACATCATATCCTTTTGGAGCGTAAACTGGATCAGTTTTGTCTTTTAAAATATCATTCTTTCTAGAAGAAATATTTTCTTGAGCGCCTTGTTGTTGTTGTTGAGCTGCTTCTTGTTGCATTTTAACAACTGATTTAATGATTGCCTCAGGATTTGTTTCAACCCATTTTGCAATAACATCTTCAACGTCACCAATATTTTTAACTTCTTTTTCTAGATCTAAGCCGGATGATTTTAACTCAACTTTTTCTTCTGAATTAGATTCAGTTTTTGATTCTTTTTTATCAATCAATGCGTAAGCTCCCACACTAACCAATGCAATTAATAAGATTATAATCGTTGTTTTTGTTGTAAAAAAGTTTTGAGATGTAGATTTGTTTGTCATTGTGAAAATGAGTTATTAGATTAAGGTTGTGTATAGTTAAATAATTTTGAAAGCTACCAAAGCGATATGATAAATGCAACAAAAATAAAACCGAATTTTTTAATTGAGCAAGAGCTAATGAAGTCAAGGCTTAAACCATTTCTGGTTGCTGGAATAGATGAAGCAGGGCGAGGACCTCTATCGGGGCCAGTAGTTGCTTCTTGTGTTATATTGAATCATTTACAGTATCCGGAAGCTTTGAATGATTCTAAAAAGTTGTCAGCCAAGAATAGGGCAAATATATTTTTAGAAATCAAAGACGTTGCTAGATTTGGAATCGGAGTTGTTCTTGAAGCAAAAATAGATGAAATAAATATTTTAAATGCCACAAAATTGGCGATGAAATTAGCTTTCGAAGATTTATGCCAAAAATACAATCTGATTCCGGATGCTGTAATAGTTGATGGTAATTTTATTCCAGAAATTGATTGTCCATCTAAGGCGATCATTAAAGGAGATGAAAAAAGCCTGTCAATCGCTGCGGCATCGATAGTTGCTAAAGAAACCAGAGATGAAATTATGCAAAAATTAGATAATGAATTTCCAGTTTATGATTGGAAGAAAAATAAAGGATATCCAACTAAATATCATTTTGAAATGATCAATAAATTTGGCACTTGTAAATATCATCGTCAAAGCTTTAATTTATTTAAATGACAATAATTCTAAAGGAATCCGATCCTAAGGCCTTAAAAATGGCATCAGAAATTCTAAAAAATGACGGAATAGTTTGCTTTGCAACTGAAACTGTCTATGCCGTCGCTTGCAATGCTGGAAGTGATTTAGCTTCAAAAAGGCTTTATGAAATTAAAAATAGAGATCCTAAAAAGCCAATTGCTGTTTTTGTTAAAAATTTAACAGAAGTAAAAAGAATATTTTACTTAAGTAAAGAAGAAGAAACGATCGCTAAAAATTTTATGCCCGGAATGATTACTCTAATTCTAAAAAAGAAGAAAATAGATAAAAAAATGATATCTTCTGTGTTAAATAACGACGATCAGAATTTGGGAATTAGAATTCCTAATCATAAATTTTGTTTAAAGTTATTAAATGAGTTTGATGGAATTATTGCTGCAACCAGCGCAAATCCTAGTCAAAAAGATCCTGCGATTAATTTTTTTCTCGCTACAAAATATTTTATGAATAAAGTTGATTTAATAATTGACGGTGGAGTTTGCGATCATAAAATAGCATCAACAGTTTTGAAGGTAGAAGGTGGTATTCAGGTTATCAGAGAAGGTTTAGTTACAAAAAATCAATTAGAGCAATCGATTAAAAATTTATGCAACAGTTAATTCGTAACCCAGTTTTCCGCGTGGTCGGTATTCTGGTAATATTATATTATGGGCTATTTTATAATAAAAATCACCCAGATAGCCTAGGAAATAGATTTACTCCAACAAAAATAACATCTGACATAAAGGAAGTTTCCACTAAAAGCTTTGAAATTATTGCTAACGTTAGGAAAGCTGAAGAGCTTAGTAAGAAAGAAGCAAATACTCTTAATAAAGAAAATTTAGAAAAAAATAAACCAAAACAAATAGAAAGTGATCAATAAAAAACACCAACCAGCTTTAAAATTCATCTGTGATTTTTTGCCGCTTTTAATATTTTTTGTGGTATATAAAACTGTACAAGAAAACCCAATCATTGTCGCTACGCTAGCTTTGATGATTACCACTTTTTTGGCTTTGCTTATAAATTATATTCTTACCAGAACTGTTGCTAAGATGCCTTTATTCTCAGCTTTGATTCTTGGTTTATTTGGATTTTTAACGGTTTTTTCCGGAAATGATATTTTTATTAAAATTAAACCAACATTAATTAACCTCATATTCGCTGCTATTTTACTATTTGGTTATTTTGCTAAAAAACCACTACTTAAAATTCTTTTAGGAAATGCTTTTGAAATTAGCGATGCAGCTTGGCTTTCTCTTTCTCTTCGTTGGGCCGGATTCTTTATATTTTTGGCGATTTTGAATGAGTTTATCTGGAGAAATTTTTCTGTCGATTTCTGGGTACAATTTAAGGTATTTGGAATTTTACCGCTTTCAATCATCTTCACTTTCCTACAAATTCCATATATTTTAAAGCAACAAAAATCCTAATTTTATGAATAATTTAACACCAATCAAAATAGAAAATGTTTTTAAAACTTTTGGTAAAAAAATGGTTTTAAATGATGTGAGTTTAGAAGTTTTTAATAATGAAATTTTTGGATTTATCGGTCTCAATGGTATTGGAAAAACTACCTTAATTAAGATTATTATTGATCTTTTAGAGCACGATGGTGGTGGAGTGGAGATTTTTGGTGTAGATAAAATTCTTCCAGAATCTCGTAAAGATATCGCTTATTTGCCAGAAAAATTTCAACCCTCAACTCAGTTAAAAGGAGTGGAGTTTTTAAAATTTGTAACTGGTTTTCACAATAAAAAATTCGATTTAAAAAAAGCTCAAGAAATTGCTGAAATGTTAGATTTAGATCCAAAAGCTCTGAGTTTAAGAATATCAAAATATTCTAAAGGAATGACTCAAAAGCTTGGTCTTCTAGCAACTTTTTTAAGTGAGGCAAAATTAATTATTTTAGATGAGCCGATGAGTGGTCTTGATCCGCGCGCAAGAATTTCTTTAAAAAATCAATTAATTAATTACAAAAAAGCAGGAAATTCAATATTTTTTAGCTCGCACATTCTTTCCGATATCGATGAAATTTGTGATCGTATTGCCATCATTAATAATGGTAAAATAACTTTTACTGGTAAGTCAGATGATTTTAGAAACAAGCATCAAGAAACTAGTTTGGAAAGAGCATTTTTGAGCGAAATTGGTGTGAAATAATTATTTTACTTATTTGTAGTACCTCTTACCTTCTTACTTTTTTGTCAAGAATTACTTCTTTAATTAAGGGAATTGTTATTTTACGTTTCTTTTCAAAGGAATAAAATTCCAGAAGGCGAACCGCATCAAAAATGCTGGCAAAATCACGATTTAGATTTTGTGTTAGAAAATCAATTACCTTCTTTTCAACTTTTAATTGCTTAGCTGAAAAATTCTTAAGCAAAAGCATTTTTATTAAATTATCATCCGGTTTTGAAATTTCTATTTGGCAAACATTCTTCAATCTAGAATTTAAGTCTTTAATTTTAGTTCCAATCAAGCCTAAATCGCTTGTTGAGGTAATCATTAGAAACGCCATTTTTTCTTGAATGAGATTAAAAACTTGCAAGAGTAACTCTTGATTCTGAACCTTCTCAACATTTTCAATAATGTAGAATCTTTTGGCTTTGATTAGTTTAATTAGATTGGCATTTTCAAGTTCTTTAAGATTTAAAATTTCAGCAGAAAATTTCTTTTTTAAAATATTCGCTAGATAGCTTTTACCGGCAAATTTTGGAGCTTTTAAGGAGAATATTTTTGGCAAATTGTTGTTTTGCAGGTCGTAATTATTAATAAAATTAAAAGCAATTTGATTGCAAGTAGACACAACAAAATCTTCAGGAAGGTATTTTTCTTGAAATGGGAAGTCGAAGCTGAGTTGCAATTTGGAAAAATGGTTGAGTTTATCTAAAGACGGAGATAATTTATAAAACCTTATCTTTAGCACAAGTTAAATTTTTTAATACTTCTGTAAATAGATCTTTAATCCGCGTTTCGTAAGTTACAAATCTTTAAAATTATTAACTTTTCTTAAAAAATATGTCTAAAAAATTCGATCTTTGCATTATTGGTGGTGGTCCTGGTGGCTATGTTGCGGCAATTCGCGCTTCTCAACTTGGTTTAAAAGTTGTTGTTATCGAGGCTAATCATTTGGGTGGAATTTGTTTGAATTGGGGCTGTATTCCCACTAAAGCACTTCTTAGAACATCAGAAATTAACCATCTTTTACACAATTTGGATCAATTCGGTTTTTCAGTTGGAGAAATTAAATTTGATTTTAATAAAATTATTGAGCGCTCAAGAGGCGTTGCTAAAAAACTTAGTGGAGGAATTGCAGGTCTTCTTAAAAAAAATAAAGTGGAAGTTATTGATGGTTTTGGAAAATTGCTTGGCAACAACAAAATTTCGATCAGTAAAGACGGTAAAGAAATCGAACAAGTTGAATCTGCCAACATAATTATTGCTACTGGCGCAAGAGCAAGAGATATTCCTGGTATGGAAGCTGATGCAGATTTGATTTGGAATTATCGTACAGCAATGACACCCAAAGAACTTCCAAAATCGATTTTAGTTGTAGGATCTGGAGCCATTGGGGTTGAATTTGCTAGTTTCTATAAAAACATGGGAACTAAGGTTACTATTGTTGAAATGGCAGAAAATATTTTACCGGTTGAAGATGCTGAAATTTCAAAATTAGCTCGTAAATCTTTTGAAAAACAAGGTATTAAAATCCATACTTCGGCCGCTTTAAAATCTATTAAAAAAGGTAAAAATGAAATTACTGCTGAAGTTGAAATTGGAGGGAAGTTGGAAAAAATTACAGCCGAAAAAGTTATAATGGCGGTTGGAATTGTTCCGAACCTTGAAAATATTGGCCTAGAAAAAACCAAAATTAAATTGGATCGTGGTTTTGTAAAAACAGATGGTTTTTGCCAAACTGATGAAAAAGGAATTTATGCTATTGGCGACATCGCTTCTGCTCCGTGGCTTGCTCATAAAGCTTCTCACGAAGGAGTTGTTGCGGCTGAAAAAATTGCTGAAAAAATGGGCAAATATAATGCAAAAGATACTCATCCAATCAAGGTAGAAAATATTCCTGGTTGCACATATTCAATGCCGCAAATTGCATCAATTGGCTTAACTGAGAAAAAAGCTAAAGAAAAAGGATTAAAATTTAAAGTTGGAAGATTTCCTTATGTAGGAAACGGAAAAGCCATCGCAATGGGAGAAACCGAAGGATTGATCAAGACCATTTTTGATGAAAAAACTGGTGAATTGCTTGGCGCACATTTAATTGGTGCTGAAGTGACAGAAATGATTCAAGGATACGTGATTGGTAAGCAAGCCGAGCTTACAGAACTTGATTTTATGCATACAATTTTTCCACACCCAACTTTGTCGGAAATGATGCATGAATCAGTTTTAGATGCTTTTGGTAAAGTTATTCACTCTTAAAAATCTAAACTGCCGAAAAATAGCGGTATTTTTGTTCGGAAATTTATTATAATATTTATCACCTTAAAAATTTAATTTAAGGTGATAAATATCATTAGATGTAAATTACGATCATAAAAAATACCAAAATAATTTGAATTTTGGTAAAAAGTATTTTTTTCTCTAAAAGAAAATTTTACTTCATCAAAAATTAGGAATTCTCAAACCCCGCAAGCGCGAATGATTAATAAGTTTTTCCACCAAAATTTCACAATTAACCATTATTCCAATCTTGCTAGCACGAATGATTTATCTCTCGAGTTAATTGGAAATAATCAAGCAATTAAAAACCAAGTTATTATAACTGATATTCAAACTGGTGGAAAGGGGAGGTTTGGAAGAAGTTGGGTTTCGCCTATGGGAAATCTCTATTTTTCACTAATTTTAAAAACTCCAAAAAATATCGATTTTTCCAACCTGTCTTTTCTGGTTGCGGTTGCGCTTGGGGAAGCTTTAAATTTGAAGGAAATTAATTATAAATGGCCAAATGATATTTTGCTTTCGGGTAAAAAAATCGCCGGAATACTACTGGAAAAAGATGGTGATTTTATTGTTGTTGGAGTTGGGGTTAATCTAATATCCAATCCCGATAAAACTAATTATCCAGCAGGAAATTTGAAAGATCTGGGGATTAATTTAGAAAAAATAAATTTACTCAAATCGTTTTTGGATCAATTCAAAAATCTGCAACAAGAATGGCATGATTTTGGATTTCTACCGATCAGAAATTTGTGGCTTGAAAAAGCATTTCATATTGGAAAGGAAATTAACGTCAATTTACCGGATAATTCATTGAAGGGAATTTTTAAAAATTTAGATAAAGATGGGAACTTGGTTTTAACTGTTAATAATGAAGAAATCTTAATTTCATCTGGGGAAATTTCCTAAAAAACATCTTTTGTTAGATACATCAATATGTCCGATATTCGCCTAAGGCGCGCCAAAAAGAAATCTAGTGATTTTAAATCCAAGCTTTCTGCTAAAAATTACGATGAAGAATTCTTGCCATTTGTATGCCATTATAACCCAAATACTATTTTAACAAAAAATGGTGAACTTTTGCAGGTTATTAGAATTACGGGCTTTAATCACGAATCAATTAGTTCTGAGTTAGTAAATTTGCGTGAAACTGTTCGAGATGCGATTTCAGAAAATATTAAAACCAATAATTTTGCTTTGTGGCTTCATACTATTCGTAGAAAGAGAAATATTTCTCCAGAAGGAGAATATCCAGACGATTTCTCATCTAAATTAAATGAAGATTGGAATCGTAGAAACAATTGGCAAAATCAATTTGTTAACGAGCTTTATTTAACAGTTATTATTCAAGGATATGACACTTCTATTACCAATTTCCAATCTTTAATTCGCTCTTTTTCATCGAGCGCAACATCAACTTTACACACCAAATCCCTTAGTAAATCTTACAAAAACCTATCAAAAGTTGTGGGAAACATTGTCTCTGACCTTAATCATTACGGGGCCAGATTAATTGGAATGAAAGAACGTGATGGAGTCTTATATTCTGAGCCGATGCATTTTTTCAATAAAATCATTAACCTTAGTGACAAAGATTTTCCAGTTAATGTTGACGATATTTCTAGAGATTTATCTAATTCCAAGGTTGCTTTTGGAAATCAGACTTTAGAAGTTGTGTGTGATAACCAAAAGAATTTTGCCACAATGTTTTCAATTAAAGAATATCGTGAAGTTTCAATTGCCTCTCTTGATAAATTTTTGCAATTACCACAAGAATTCATAATTACTCAATCTCTAGATTTCATTAGTAGAAACAAGGCTTTGGAGCAAATTGAATATCAAAATTATATTCTAGATATTAGTGGTGATCAAGAATTTCGCTACCTATCTGATGTTGAGAAAACCATCGATAGCGACACTAAAAGTGAAACTGACTACGCTCAACAGCAAATTACCGTCATGTTAATTAATGATGAAATTAATGATTTGGGAAAGGATATTGAAACGGCACTTGAAAAACTACATAATTTAGGTTTGGTTTCAGTTCGAGAAGATATTTTTTCCGAACATTGTTTTTGGTCGCAACTTCCTGGAAATTTTCAATTTTTGCGTCGTCAAGAACCAATTGTTTCTTCTAGAATTGGAGGATTCGCATCTTTGCAAAATTTTCCGGTAGGTTCGAGAGAGAGAAATTATTGGGGAAATGCGGTAACCATCTTCCGCACTGTCTTAGGAACTCCTTATTTTTTCAATTTTCACAATGGTGATAATGGACACACCTTAATTGCTGGACCTCCAAGTTCTGGAAAGACAGTTTTAATGAATTTTCTAACTTGTCAATCTCGCAAATTTCAAAATAAATTATATTATTTCGGGCATCATAGATCGGGTAATATTTTTATTAATTCTATTAATGGAAATTATCTTTCGGTAACTAAAAAAACTGACGATCCTAAATGTTTGAAAATGAACCCTTTATTCCTAGATGATAATTCTGGAAATAGAGCATTCTTAAAATTATGGTTTGATTCGTTAGTAACTTATGGAAAATCTAGAATCGATAAGAATGAGTTAAAAATATTGCCAAAAATAGTCGACAAGATTATTGATTCTAATGTCAAAAAATTAGGTGAGGCAATAGAATTTTTTAATAGTGAATCTACTATAAATATTTATCAAAAGCTTTCAATTTGGCATGGTAAAGGAAAATATGCCTTTATTTTTGATCATGATGAGGAAAATAATTTATCTGATAATTTGGTTAATGCTTTTAATATTACTTTGATCTCGGAATATAAATCTTTAGTTATTCCTGTTTCTAGCTATCTAATGCACAAAATAGAGACCTTGCTAGATGGAAGCAAAGCAATGATCGTTCTTGATGAGGCTTGGAGGTTGCTTGATAATTATATTACTGGGCCAAAAATTAATGAATGGTTGGTTCGTCTCCGTAAAAAAAATTGTATGGTAGTTTTCGCTACTGAAAGTATTGACGATATTTCCACTAGTAATATTACTAGTAAAATTAATCACAATATCTCAACCCAAATTTTCTTGCCAGATCTTTATCCAACTGAATATTATCAAACTGTTTTTGGTCTTAATGATAACGAATTTAGCTTGCTTTCAGCCATGTCGAAAGATGAGCATAATTTTTTGCTAAAATACGGCGGAGATTCTGTTGTTGCATCACTTGATCTCTCTGCTTTGAAAGACAATATACCGGTCTTGTCTGCTAAGTTTGACGTGATTTTAATAATGGAGCAGGCGATGAATAAAGTTGGGACAAATCCTAAAAAATGGCTGCCAGAATTTTTTAAAATGACCAAGTCATCCAATTATGATACTATATAGAAAAAATATTGACTTTAACTTCCTATTCATATAGGCTGCGCCGCTCTTATTTTTTTACCACTATATTTTGCTTTCTTTGCGATTTTTATTTAGCGCAGATTAATTTTTTGTAAAATTGGTTTCACAAAAACTTACCTTAATTTATGGTTCAAACTACTTACACCGCCAAAATCGTTGACATTAAAAGAAAATGGTTGGTCATCGATGCTACC
>JBLHNE010000047.1:0-9572 GCA_047619265.1 Rickettsiales bacterium
GATTACGATGTTGATGGCGCTACTTCTTCGGCCCTACTTAAGCGTTTTTTTGCATCGATTGGAGTGGAAATTGGCATTTACATTCCCGATCGAGTTTTGGAAGGATATGGGCCAAATACGCAGGCGTTGCTTAATTTAAAAAAACAAGGAACTGACTTATTAATTACAGTAGATTGTGGTACCGTATCTTTTGGTCCTTTGCAAGCTGCAAGCGATGCTGGGCTCGATGTTATTGTGGTTGATCACCATATTGGCGCTTTTGAAAAGCCGGCGGCAATTGCTGTGATTAACCCAAATCGTTTAGATGAAACTTTTCCGCACAAAAATTTAGCCGCAGTTGGGGTTTCGTTCCTTCTGGTTGTGGCGCTTAATAAAACTTTAAGAGAATCCGGATTCTACAAAGAAACTAAGGAACCAAACCTATTAAATTTACTCGATTTAGTGGCGCTTGGAACCGTTTGCGATGTAATGAGTTTGCGAGGAGTCAATCGCGCTTTCGTTGCTCAAGGTTTAAAAATCATGAAAAATAGGTCGAATATTGGTATTCGGGCCTTGTGCGACATTGCTAATTTAGATGAAGAGCCTTCCGCTTACCATTTAGGATTTGTGATTGGCCCTAGAATTAATGCTGGCGGCAGAGTTGGAAAGTCGAATTTGGGAGCCAGATTGCTTTCAAGTCACAATGAAAACGATGTGACAAGAATTGCCGCAGAGCTCAATATTCACAATAGTGAGCGTAAAGATTTAGAGGTTAATATTTTGGAAGAGGCCAAAGAAATTGCTCAAAAAAGCGATGCTAATAATTTGGTTTTAATTGCCTCTTCCGATAAATGGCATCAAGGAGTGATTGGAATTGTGGCTTCCAGAATTAAAGAATTATTTGGAAAACCAGCCATTACAATTGCCATTAAAGATGGAATTGGTAAGGCTTCTTGTCGTTCGATTAATGGCGTTGATTTGGGATCGGCAATTGTCGATGCCAAACTTGCTGGAATTTTGATTGAAGGCGGCGGCCATAAAATGGCGGCTGGTTTTTCGATTGAAGAAAAGAAAATTCCCGAATTGCAAGATTTTTTAAATCAAAAATTAGGCGCCGACATTGAAATTGCTCGGCAAAATCAAATTACTTCCATTGCCGATATTTTGGATATTAATTCTGCTAATTTGAAATTAGCCAAAGAACTTTTAAATCTGGAGCCTTTCGGAGTTGGGAATGCTAAACCCAAATTTTTAATAAAAGATTTAAAAATAGTTGAGGCCAAAATTGTTGGCAAAGATGGAACTCACATTCGCTGTGTATTTTCTGCCAAAACTCTAGCGGGCTGGAGCGGCAGAATTACCGGATTTGCTTTTGGCGCCATGAATAGCGAAATTGGCGAGGTTTTAATTTCTAAAAACAAAGGAAAAACAATCGCTATTGTTGGCCAAATTAATGTTAATAGATGGATGGGCAATGAGAATTTGCAAGTTGTGGTGGAGGATTTGATTATTATTTAATTTGTTTTTGCAACTTGATATTAGTTTTGTGGAATTATTAGAAATCCTCATTATTCTTGCTGCCAAAGAACATCATTCATTCATCTCAAATAATGACAAAAAATATCCTTTTAATCATCACCGGCTCAGTTGCCGCTTACAAAAGCGTTGATCTAATTCGCTTGTTTAAAAAAGCGGATTACAAAATAACTCCAGTAATGACCAAAGGTGCGGAAGAATTTATTACCCCTCTTTTGGTGGCTTCAATTGCTGGAGAGCGAGTTTTAGATCAGCTTTTTTCAAGTGAAGATGAAGCAAAAATTGGCCATATTAATTTGTCGCGCACTAGCGATGCAATTGTTATTGCGCCAATCACAGCCGATTTTATTGCTAAAATGGCTGGTGGTTTTGCCAATGATTTAGCTTCCAATATTGTTTTGGCTGCCAATAAACCAATTTTTATTGCGCCAGCAATGAACGAAAAAATGTGGAATCACCCGCAAACTCAAAAAAATCTCCAAATACTTCGTGAAAATGGCGTCAAAATTTTAGAGCCTAAAGCTGATCTTCTGGCTTGCGGTGAATATGGAATTGGAAAAATGGTTGAACCTGCCGAAATATTTACCCAGCTGGATAATTTTTTCAGTAAAAAGAAAATTTTTGCTGGAAAGAAAGTGATCGTCACTGCTGGAGCAACTTTCGAAGCAATTGATCCTGTTCGTTTTATTGGTAATCATTCTTCTGGAAAACAAGGAATCGCCATTGCTGAGAGTTTGTCTGATTTAGGAGCAGAAGTAATTTTGGTCGCTGGAAATATTAAAGAAAATATCAATTTGCCAAAACAAAACATTATCCGAGTTGTTAGCGCCGATCAAATGTTGAAAGCTGTTGAAGAGAATTTGGAATCTACTGAAATATTTATTTCTACTGCCGCTGTTGCCGATTTTAAACCTAAAAAAACCTCTACAATTAAAATTAAAAAGTCAGACCAAAACTCATTAAAGACTTTAGAATTAATTGAAAATGTCGATATTCTAAAAACCATCGCAACTTCTAAAAGACGCCCCAAAATCGTGGTTGGTTTTGCCGCTGAAAGCTGTAATTTAATCGAAAATGCATTAGTAAAACTAACAGCAAAAAACTGCGATTTTATCGTCGCCAACCACATAGAAAACGGCGCATTATTCGGATCAAACTACAATGAAGTAACAATTTTAAGCAAAGACGGAAAAACAAAAAAACTAGAAAAGATGACAAAAAAAGAAATCGCAGAGAAGTTAATCGAGGATCTAGTAACCAGTAACTAGTACTTAGTAACTATTATTTGGAGGCCAGGGACGGAATCGAACCGACGATAAAGGCTTTGCAGGCCTCTGCATTACCACTTTGCTACCCGGCCATTGGTAAAATAGGAGCAAAAACATATTGATAAAAATTTTTAATACAACCAAAAAAATGTCGAAAGCAACAAGAGATCAAGAAACTTTCCAAGAAACTTTTTTTAGTCAGAGTTTAAAAAATTTACCAGATCTTAATTCTGAGGTGTTGGATCCTTATTTAGAGAAGGTTTTGAAAGCTAAAGAGCAAATCAAGAATGGTAAACTAGCTCAGTTAGAAATTGCTTTTAGAGAAGATGATTTGGAAGAAATTGAAAATTTAGCTGCAAAAATTAATCAGAACTCTAAAAAAATATTAGTTTTAGGAGTTGGGGGTTCAAGTTTGGGCGGCAAAACTCTATGTGCCATTTCTGGAAAATCTAATGACAAAATAAAATTTCTAGAATCAATCGACAGTCAAACTATTTTTAATAATTTAAGCGATATTGAACTTAGGGAGACTTTATTCTTAGTAATTAGTAAATCCGGTCAAACCGTTGAAACAACCTGCCAAACATTAATTTTGATTGAATTATTTAAGAAAAATAAAATAACTAATTTTGCTCAGAACTTCATTTTTATTACTCAAAATAAAGAATCTAGCCTAGGAAAAATTGCCCAGCAAATTGAATCAAAAATCTATCATCACCCCAGCGAAATTGGCGGAAGATTCTCTTACTTAACTATTGTCGGACTTCTTCCTGCGGCAATTTGCGGTCTTAATATTAGAAAAATTAGAAATGGCGCCAAAACAATTTTAGAAAATTTCTTGGCAAAAAATAACAACCTCATCGACCATATTTGTGCCGCGCAGCTTTATTTATTCGATCAAAAATACACCAGCAATGTTGTAATGCCCTACATTGACTCTTTAAAAGATTTTACCGATTGGTACCGCCAGCTTTGGGCGGAATCGCTAGGAAAAAATGGTTTTGGATCTACTCCAATTAATTCTATGGGAACCATCGATCAGCACAGCCAGTTGCAGCTCTATTTAGATGGCCCTAAAGATAAATTCTTCACTTTCATTACCGGTAAAAAACCGGCCAATAATTTCGATGTAATTGATTTACCAAATTGTCCAACTCTATTCGGCGGTAAAAATTTGGGTGAAATTGTTAAAATTGAACAAGACAGCACAATTGAAGTTTTAAACCAAAAAAGCGTGCCCATTCGTGTGATTGAATTTGAAAAATTAGATGAAGAAAATTTAAGCGCCCTGATGATGCAAATGTTCCTAGAAACAATCATTGTGGCTTTTGCTAAAAATATTAATCCTTTCGATCAAGAAGCGGTTGAGCTTAGAAAAGATTTAGCTAGAAAATATTTACAAAAATAAAATTAAAAAATATGTCCTTCTTAAACAATCTGCAAAATTTCTTAGATGATGCTAAGAACAATGAAATCATTGATCAAGAAACGGTAAGTAAATTAAATTCCTTTGCTAAGCAAAAAAATAATAGTTCGGCCAATAGTAATATTTCAATAATATTTGGCGCTATTGGCGCTTTGGCAATTGTTTTGGGAATTATTTTAGTGGTTTCATACAATTGGTATGAAATTAGTAAATTAGTTAAAATTTCCAGCTTCTTGCTGTTATTGGCTTCAGTTCATTGTCTGGCCGTTATTTTGCAAAATAAATTTCCCAAAACGGCAAATATTCTCCATTTGCTTGGAGCTGGTTTAATCATTGCTGGAATTGGCTTAATAGCTCAAATCTACCACATTAGCAGCAGTAACGGAACCGCCTTTTTAATTTGGTTTATTTTAATTTTGCCACTCGCTTTAATTTTAAAAAACCAATTGATTACCACCCTCAGTGTTTTTGCACTCTACAGCTGGATTATTATTTATTTAAGCAATGGTCCTTTATTTTTTAAACACGCCTTAATTTCTGCTACCATTCTTGCAACCAACCTTATTTTAATTCCTCTGATATTTAAATCTTCATCTGCTTGTTTTAATCAAATTAAGAATATTGGCGGGCTAATTTTATTAATCACGCTTGCAATTGCAGGTTTTTTGGGTCAAGGCAGAACCTACGACATAGCCGATTTTAGCCCATTATTATTAGCAATTTTTAGTCTCAACATTATTGCGATTGCCATTATTAGTTTTGAAAAATGGCAAGAACGAGGTCAGTTAAGCACAGAAATTCAAGGAATTGCATTATTAGCTTTAACCATGTTTTTTATGGTTTTCTCTACATTTGTTAATGCTTCTGTGATCCCGATTTTTTCGTGGATTCTATGGTTTGCAATTGGATTCTGGTCAATATTTTATGGCCTAGAAATTGCTAGTAAAAAATACATTTCACTAGGAGTTTGGCTTCTGGCGATTGGTGTAATGCTTCGATTTTTTGATATTTTTGGTGGAATGCTCAAAAACGGCTACGCTTTTGTGGTTTGTGGAATAATTCTGGTTGTGGTTGGATTTTTAACAGAAAAATATCGCTCATCTATTCTTCAAAAATTAAATACAAAAAATGCTTAATAGAAAAAAATCTCTTTTAATTTCGATCATATTTTTGCAAGTCTTGTTCTTCGTTTTTTGGGCAGTTAGTAACGAATTAAAACTGACTAATCCTAAATCTAAAACAATTCTACTGGAAACAATTCCAGTTGATCCAAGAGATTTAATTAGTGGGAATTATTTTATCTTAAACTACAAAATCTCTCAATCAGGCTTTAGTGGAAATGATCTGTGGAATGGGGAAATATTCGCCGTTCTTAAAAAACAAGATCAATATTACGTGCTGGATTATTTTTCAAAAACAAAACCTGCAAAAATAAAGGAAAATAAAGTAGTACTTGAAGGAGAGAAAAAAAGAGGAAGAATAAAATATGGAATTGAGAAATATTTTATTAATGAAAATACCAAGACGCCAACTAGAAGCGACAAAGTTGATGTCTTATTAAATATTGATGAGAATTTTAAACCAGTAATCATTAAAATTTATGTTAATGACAAAGAATTTGACCAAAATAATTATCAAAAATAGCAATAAATGTTTAAAAAAGTAACTTCTCGCCATCTTCTAATTTTTCTATTTCTAGCATCTGTTTCCGCTCTTTTAGGAGCTTATGTCAGTCAATATTTCTTTAATCTTCAGCCTTGTGAACTTTGCCTTTGGCAGCGCAAACCATTTTTTGCCGTTATTGCTATTTCGGCAATTTTTTTATTTATTCCATTTCTTAGAAAATATCAAAATTTTGCTGTAAAAATGGGAATTATGCTATTGCTTGTCAATGCCGCAATTGCCTTTTACCACGCTGGAGTTGAAAAAAAATATTTCAAAGGCTTAAGTTCTTGTTCTGGTTCTGCGCAAATTCCTACTAATTTAAATGAATTAATAATTTCTCTGGCAAAAGCGCCAATAGTTTCTTGCGGCGATCCGCAATTTATTTTCCTGAACATTTCAATGGCGGGTTGGAATTTTATTTATTGCGCGCTCTTGGCGATATTTATTTATTTATTTTCCAGAAAATCTTCTAAAAATAAATTAGGTAAAAAATCGGTCAGAAAGACAAAAAGAGGATCAAAAAGATGAAAATTATTTTTCTAATATTAATTCTTTTTAGTCACAATATTTCTGCCAAAATTCTAATTGAAACTGACTCAAAATTTCGCTATCTTAATTCTCTTGAGAGAGGAATATCTAATCAAGTTTTAATTAAAAATCAGTTCAGAGTTGCTCTAGTGCCAAAACCAAATCTAAAACCAACTGCCATCGATAAGAGCTTTTTTGGTGTGGCGTTAAATGGCGTTTTGCTTGATACTACATCTGTAGAATTCTGGCAAAAAAATCACTCATTTGATCGGAATAGAGAAAATATGAAGAATAGTTCTAATATTGGAGTTTCACGATCTCTTGCGAAACAGGATATTTCAACATTGACTAAAGATAAATTTTGGCACGATAGCGAAAAATTAATTGGTTACGCGGCGGATGGTTTTCCAATCTACAATAACGATTCATTAAAATCAGCATGGCGCCTTAAATCTGGCAACAGACCAGCAAATTATCCTGCTGGAAAATATGATGGAACTTACGACTATGATTTTGAATTTGCGGAAAAATCAGGCAATCTGGGCAGATGTAATAGCTATTTTGGTAAAACTAGAGAATATCCTAATGGAACTTATTTTTATGTAATCACCGAAGATTTTCCTTTCATTCCTAGATGCTTTATTGGAAATGCCGACGATTCATTTAAGAAAAAAGAATCGGGGGCAGGGCGCTTACAAAAGCCTAGTTTTTTCCCAAAAAATCAAGATTCTATGCCAAAATTAAAAAGAAGAACTTGTCTTGTAGCATTGGGAAATTCTTTATGTATTTCCTCCGCTAAAGAAGGCGAGAATTCTCCTGAGCAATGTCGGGAAAATAAGACGTTAATTTCTTGCGCTCCTCAAGGTCTTCTTCAGTAAAAATTCAACTTCAATCATAATTTATGAAATTTCTAAAATATTTTGAAAAACGTAAAAAAACCTATCCACAAGATGTTAAGGGTCGTTTTCGCAGAATTAAGAATTTCACTAATTTCTTTTGTTTAGCAATTTTTTTCCTTTTTCCATTTATTCGTTGGGATCGCGGGTCTTTCATTTCCAATCAGGCAATTTTAGTCGATCTTCCTAATTCCAGAGCCTATTTCTTTTTCATTGAAATGTGGCCGGAGGAAGTTTTTTATTTAGCGGCAATTTTAATTTTTGCCGCCGTGGCTTTGTTTTTTGTCACCTCTTTATTTGGCAGGGCATGGTGCGGATATTCCTGCCCGCAAACAGTTTGGACCGATATTTTTATTAAAATTGAAAGATATTTTCAAGGCGATCGCAATGATCGCATTAAGTTAGATCGTAAAGTTTTTTCCTTTCAAAATATTTGGCGTAAAGCTGCAACTCACATTTCTTGGCTTTTAATCGGACTTGTTACTGGAATTGGTTTTGTTAATTATTTTAACGACGCACCAAATTTGATGAAGGGTTTATTTGTTGGTCAAATTGGTTGGACAATTTGGGGCTGGATTTTAGGAGTTGCAGGAATGACCTATGTGATGGCAGGTTTTGCCAGAGAGCAAGTTTGTAACTACATGTGCCCATATGCCAGATTCCAAAGCGCAATGTTTGATCCTGAAACTTTAGTTATTGCCTACGATGCAAGTCGCGGCGAAGACAGAGGAAAATTCAAGAAAGGTCAAGATTTTGACAATCGTGGTCATTGTATCGATTGCAAACAATGTGTTGTGGTTTGTCCAGCCAACATTGATATTAGGGATGGTTTACAAATGGAATGCATTGCCTGTGGCCTGTGTATTGACGCTTGTGATAACGTGATGGAGAAAATGGATCTTCCTAAAGGTTTAATTAAATACAGCACTGAAATTGACGACAATAAGGCCTTAGATAATAAAGAAATTGCCAATAAAAGTCAGCCCTTAAAAGCAGGTAATTCTTGTGGATCTTCGAGTCAAAAAGTTAAGATTTTCCGCCCCAAAACTTTCTATTATTTAGCGATTTTAATTATTGTTGGCGGCTTTATTGCTTTTAATTTAGGAACTAAATCTGATGTAAAACTCGACATTATTGCTGATCGAAACCCCATGTTTGTGATGCTTTCTAATGGCGATTTCCGCAATGGCTACACCATCAAAATTTCTAATAAAACTTTTGCAGACCAATTCTACAATTTAAAAATCAAAGGCATTAAATATTCAGAAATTAAATTGGCAGGAACAGAAAAATGTGAAATTGGCGATTTTTTAGTTAAAGCTGGAGAAGTTGCTAGTTTTAAGATTTATGTCAGAGTTCCAAGTCAGAATTTGCCAGAAGAAGATGGGCAAAATGAGATAGAATTTATTATTAGCGATTACTCAGAAAAATCGATTGCGGTCAAAAGTATTTTTATTAGTAGATAATAGAAAAATTTATTTTAAGTGGTGAATCAATAATTCCCCATTAAAATTTAGGTGATAGAGCATCTTATTTAAAAGCCCTCGGTGCTAGTCGTAGTTTGTAAATGCGATTTTTGTTTGCTAAAAAGCAAAGAAATTGACACTTTAGGTGATTATTTTGTTATTAATTTTAATAAACAGAAGGTCGCAGTTGCAAAATACGACCGGCACCGAGAGCTATTTTAAGTACAGAAATTTAGTGGGACAGTAGAGGTTTGTAACTGCGACTTTTGTTTGTTAAAAATCAAAAAAAGTAAAACTTTAGCAAACAAATAATTGTTCACCAGCGCCGAGGATGCCTAAAAAAGGAATTCCAACCCCTAAAGTTTAGTGGAGCATTATGCCGCAATTAAGAAAAATACTTTTCCAAAATCTTAAAAACTAGATCGAATCAGTAACCGAAATATTGTATTTCTCTCCTAAATAGTTCTGAATATTATTTCTCTCTCTTAGAGTCAAATTGCGATTGTAAATAATGATTTCTGCAATATCTCCAATGTAATAGCTATCATCGTTAGTGTTTCCTTTACCAATTTGTCCGATAGAATTAGGGGCAGATAGTTGATTGTCGTCAGCCGTTGCTGCTGGAATTGATCCAATTCCACCATTAACAAATATGCCACGATTATTTGGATTTCTGCTGCCAAGAAGTAAAGTTATAATTCGGGGTTGCAAGCTGCCAAAGGCTGTCACTGATTTTTCAAAATCTACTCCTAAAGTTATGGAATCGCTATCAAGATATCCAAAATTATTATCGTCAATTCTTAAAATT
>JBLHNE010000048.1:0-9485 GCA_047619265.1 Rickettsiales bacterium
CATTCCGGGGCCGCCTTTTGGCCCTTCGTAGCTAATAATGAGCACATCTCCAGCTTTGTATTGCTTTTTTTCAACAGCTGAAAAGCAAGATTCTTCATTATCGAAACATAAAGCCGATCCAGTGAATTTTTGTTTATCAGCGCTCATTCCAGCAACTTTAACAATCGCTCCGTCTGGCGCTAAATTACCTTTTAAAACCACAACTCCTCCAGTTGGAGATAGGGGTTTTGCTGGAAGATAAACCACATCTTGGTCTTCATTAAATTTTACATCTTTCAAATTTTCAGCCATGGTTTTTCCAGTCACAGTCATGCATTCTCCATGAATAAATCCGGCGTCGAAAAGAACTTTCAAAATCATTTGCACTCCACCAGCTTCAAATAAATCTTTAGCAACATATTTTCCTCCAGGTTTCATGTCGGTGATGTAGGGAGTTTTTTTGAAAATTTCACCAACCGCAAAAATATCAAAATCAATTCCACATTCACTAGCAATTGCTGGCAAGTGAAGCGCAGCGTTAGTTGATCCTCCAGTTGCAGCAACGATTGTTGCAGCATTTTCTAGTGCCTTTAAGGTTACAATGTCGCGAGGACGAATATTTTTCTTAATTAGATCCACAACCGCTTTTCCCGAATGGTAAGCATAATCATCGCGAGATTCATAAGGTGCAGGAGCGCCGCTTGATCCAGGAAGAGCCAAACCCATCGCCTCAGAAACACAGGCCATGGTGTTAGCGGTAAATTGCCCGCCACAAGCGCCCGCCGTTGGGCAAGCAGCTTTAGACAAAGCGCGCAAATCATCGGCAGTCATTGTTCCGGCATCGAACTTTCCAACTCCTTCAAAAACATCAACAATAGTCACATCTTTTCCTTTAAATCTTCCCGGCATGATTGAACCACCATACATAAAGACTGAAGGAACATTAAGCCTGCACATCGCCATCATCATTCCTGGTAAAGATTTGTCGCATCCAGCCAGACCAACAAGTGCATCGTAGCAATGCCCTCTCATGGTAACTTCAATTGAATCGGCAATCACTTCACGAGAAACCAGTGAAGATTTCATTCCTTGATGACCATTGGCAATTCCGTCAGTCACAGTAATGGTAGTAAATTCACGAGGAGTAGCTCCGGCATCTTTTACTCCTTTTTTAGCAGGTTGAGCTTGACGTTGCAGGGCAATATTGCAAGGCGCCGCCTCATTCCAAGCGCTAACAACTCCAACAAATGGCTTTTGAATATCTTCTTCAGTCAAACCATCTGGATAAAGATCGGTCTTAATATTGTAGAGCATGGTTTTTCTAGCCTCGCAGCCGTGAGAATTAGTAACGTAACGAGATGGAAGTTTTGATTTATCGAATTTAAATTCAGTCATTTTGTTTTTGGTTTTTGGTTAAAAAATTTTGTTAATAATTAGTTATTTTATTTTGTCTTCTATTTGTTTTAAATGTCTTCTTGATTCTATTTTGATGATTTTATCAATTTCTTCATCACTGAATTGTTGGTTGTAATTTTTTTCTAAAATCTGACCGTGAATTGTTATTTCGTAAGTTACTTCGTAAAAATTGATTCTAAAATTACCAATAAAATCAGCATTTTCTAAAATTATTTCTTTAGGTTTCTTGTATTCAAAACTCCATCCTATTGCTTTTAAATCATTATTTTCAATAAATTCTCTCATTAGTTTTAATGATTCTTTTTGATCAGAAAGAGCTTTTTTTGATTTTGTAAAAAACGCAATTTGTAAATACAGCTCCGCGATGCAATAAAATCGATCAAACTTTCCACACTCCTCAACAGATTTATTAAAAAACCTCGTAATCGAATCATCAAAAATTTCTAAAATTGCTTCTTTACTTTTGGTAATTTCTCCTTTTTCAGCCTTTGATTTAAGTCTCGCCTCAAGAATTGCTAATTTTTTATCCAAATCGCTTGGCTCTTCAATATCTTCACCTTTGGCACCTTTAATCATTATTTCCAGTGATTGCACAACATTTTCAGCGATGTATTGAATGAATGGCTCAAGATCATCGCCATCAGCTTGCCTTAAGGCGGCAAAATAATTTTCTTTATCGCCAGTTTTAATAATTGCTGGCGGAAAGCCAAATTGCATTAAAATAAAATTCATCAGAATTCTAGCAGTTCTGCCATTTCCATCGTCGAACGGATGAATGAGAATAAAATCGTGATGAAATTTTGCAGCAAGAATTATTGGGTTAAAATTTTCATCAATAATTTCCCTTCTGTAATGATTAATCAAATCATTCATTTTGGACGGAACTGCGAAAGGCTCAGCAAAATAAAACATCTCACCCGTCTTGGTTTCAACACTATTTGGCTCAGTTTTGTATTGCCCAATTTTTACAGTTTTTTTAACCCAAGAACCATCTTGCGTTTGAACATCGATTTGGTAAGCCTCTTTTAAAATTAATGTGTGAAGCTCGCGAATAAAATTTTCGGTAAGCGGGTGATTTTGACGAACAACATCTTGAACTAAATTTATTGCTTCATTGTGCCCTGTAATTTCCATTGCATCTTTAAACGGTTTTCCACCAATAGTGATTCCATGCAATAAAAGCATTTTGGTTTCGCCGTAAGTCAAAGAATTTCCTTCCAAAGCATTAGAATGGTAATTCCAATCGAGACGCAATTTTTGCATTATTCTTGCTTCTTGCTCTGGATCAATTGGTCTTAATTGATCTAGTTCTTTTTTAAGCTCCAGAGATTTTAATATTGAGCCTGCCATTGTGATTTAATTTTGTGATTTAATTTTGTGATTTAATTTTGACTCTAAAACTAAAAGAAAAGTCTCTTGAATATTTCGCAAATCGTCGTTAAATTAACCTTCTTTCAACTGTAAATCAATTTAATTTATTCTAAAATGCGCTACTTAGCACTTACAAAACAAGACCACGATGAAATGTTTAAAGCCATCGGAACAGATTCTATTAACAATCTCTACGATTCAGTTCCATTAGAAGCACTTTTAAAAGAACCAATTAGAGAACTTCCTGAGCATCAAGGTGAAATCGAAGTTGAAAGTTTTTTAAGAAAACTAGCTAAGAAAAACAGAGCTGCTAATTCTGGACCATTCTTTTTAGGAGCTGGTTGCTACAACCACCATGTTCCAGCCGCTGTTGATCACATTATTCAAAGATCGGAATATCTAACTTCATACACTCCATATCAGCCAGAAATTGCACAGGGAACTTTGGCAACAATTTTCCAATTCCAAAGTAATATCGCTTTACTCACTGGAATGGAAGTTTCTAACGCTTCAATGTACGACGGATCAACCGCCCTTGCAGAAGCCGTTTTAATGGCACTTAGAATTAAAAAGAATCGTAAAAACATTGTTGTTGCAAATGCTTTAAATCCTGACTACGCCGATGTTTTAAAAACATATTCTAATTTGGCAGAAGCTGATATGAGCACCGAAATTAACGATCAAACCGCTTGTCTAATTTTGAATTACCCAGATTTTAATGGCAATATTGATTCTCTTGATGAAGCTCGCAAAAAATGCGACGAAGTTGGAGCATTATTGATTGTTGTGGTCACAGAAATTCTAGCTCTTGGTCTTTTAGAAGCTCCAAAAAGTGCTGATATTGTAGTTGGAGAAGCTTCTTCAGTTGGTGTTGGCCTAAATTTTGGCGGCCCACATTTAGGTTTCTTTGCTTGCAAAAAAGTTAATGTTCGCCAAATGCCGGGAAGAATTTGCGGAGTTACTAACGACGCAGATGGAAAAGCAGGATATGTTTTAACTCTAAATGCTCGTGAGCAACATATTCGCCGTGAAAAAGCAACTTCTAACATTTGCTCAAACCAAGGCTTGTGCGCAACCGCATTTACCATTCACTCCATGCTTCTTGGCGAAATTGGCTTCAAACAATTGGCTTTAATAAATCACAAAAAAGCTTGCGATCTAGCTGATAAACTAGGAAAAGTTTCTGGAGTTAAAGTTCTAAATGAAAGCTTCTTTAATGAATTTACCATTGAGATAAATCAAGATGCTTTTGCTGTTAATAAAAAATTACTAGCAAAAAATATTGTTGGTGGACTTGCTTTGGAAGGAAATAAACTTCTAGTTGCAGCAACAGAACTTACTTCTAATGAAGACATGGAAATCTTCGCTAAAGAACTAACTGAAATCTTAAATTAATTTATCTGAATCAACAAAATATTACGCATCTCATCTTTAATTTCGAGATGCGTATTTCTTCGATAGCTAAAAAAACCATCTTCTTGGTAAGAGTCAATTCCCTCATCTTCAATATTTACTATTCCTTTTCTTCTTAATTTTTCTTTTACGTAAAAAGGCAAATCAAACAAAAAATGATTATCCTTAGAGCTTGGAATAAAAAATTTCTTATTTTCTAAATCTTTTGTTAAAAAATTTTCATAAAATTTCTCATCAATTTCATATGATTCTTGCCTAATGCAAGGCCCAATGACTGCTTTAATATTTTCCATTTGAGCGCCAATTTTCAACATCTCATCAATTGCATTATCAGTAATATTTTTAACAGCACCTTTCCAGCCAGCATGAATTGCGCCGATTAATGAATTTTCTTCGTCCATTAAAACAATCGGAACACAATCAGCAGTCAAAATTGCAAGATTTAAATTTTTAATATTGGTAACGATTGCATCAGCATCCGGAAGTTTTTCTAAGGCAGGAATTTTAGATTCCTCATCAATCACCAAAATTTCCGATCCATGAATTTGATTGACGAGAACTATTGGCGATTCAATGCTAAAATTTTGATTTGAGAGATTTTTTGCAATTAAAGAATAATCGATTGCAGCTTTATCAACTGCACATTCTTTGCCGAAGAAATGATATTTAATCATGTATTTTACTCTTAACTTTTGACTAACTATTAAACATTAAATCTAAAGTGAAAAACATCGCCATCAGCAGCAATGTAGTCTTTTCCTTCAAGCTTTAACTTTCCAGCATTCTTACAGCCATCTTCGCCATTGAATTCAATGTAATCATTGTAGGCAATAGTTTCCGCTCTAATAAAGCCTTTTTCAAAATCGGTGTGAATAACTCCCGCAGCTTTTGGTGCGGTAGATCCTTTTTCTAGTTGCCAACCGCGACATTCTTTCGGGCCGACTGTAAAGAAGGTAATTAAATTTAATAATCCGTAACCCGCTTTAATAATTTGAGCAAGTCCAGTTTCTTTTAATCCAACGGCTTCTAAAAATTCCTGTTTTTCTTCCTCGCTGCCAAGATTAGCAATTTCAGATTCAACTTGCGCCGAAATTTTTAATACCGGAAATCCATTATTTCGGCCCAGCTCTTCAACCAAGCTGGAATATTTATTGCCCGAAACAACTTCGTCTTCACCCAGATTACAAACAAAAAGCTGAGGCTTAGCAGTAATTAATTGCAAATCATTAAAAGCCTTAATTTCATCCTCATCCTTTAATTCAGTAAGTCTGGCTGGCTTTTCCGCACCCAAAACTGCTAAAGCTTTTTTGCCAACTTCAATTTGCAGCAAAGTTTCTTTATCAGCATGTTTAGCTTTTTTCTCCATGTTAGTAATTCTTTTTTGCAAAGATTCCAAATCTGCCAAAATCAATTCTAATTGAATTAATTCCGCATCGCGAATCGAGTCAATCGCACCTTCTACATGAACAATATTTTCATCTTCAAAACAACGAACCACGTTAACAATGGCGTCTACTTCTCTAATATGAGATAAAAATTGATTGCCAAGACCTTCTCCTTTTGAAGCTCCTTTCACCAAACCAGCAATATCAACAAACTCAATTTGAGTCGGAATTATGAGCGCTGAACCAGCAATTTTAGCTAATTTTTGCAATCTTTCATCTGGAACTGCAACCTTGCCAATATTGGGCTCAATAGTACAAAAAGGGTAGTTCGCAGCTTCTGCAGAAGCAGTTTGAGTAAGAGCGTTAAAAAGAGTTGATTTGCCAACATTAGGAAGGCCGACGATACCGCATTTAAAAGACATTTATTTTTGATTTTTATTAATAGGAATATTTAATTTTTCATTTAAATCTTATCGGCAATTCGCTGTTTTGCCATGGTAATAAATTCTTGAGTAGGCATTACTTTTTGACCTTGAGACCCAAACTGGCGAACCGAAACTGTACCAGCTTCTTTTTCCCTACCGCCAAGCGCCAGAATGTATGGCACTTTTTTAAGTGAATATTCACGAATTTTGTAATTAATTTTTTCAGCAGTCAAATCTACTTTAACTCTAAAACCTTCCGCTTTTAGTTTTTGAACTACTTCCAAAACATAATCGTCGAATTCGTTAGTAATTGGCGCCACAACAATTTGAACAGGAGCCAACCAAAGCGGGAAGTTTCCAGCGCAATTTTCAATCAAAATTCCAATGAAACGCTCAAAAGTTCCAAGAACTGCACGATGCAGCATGACTGGATGTTTTTTTGATCCTTCTTTAGAAATGTAAACTGCTCCCAATCTTTCAGGCAAAATAAAATCAACCTGCAAAGTTCCGCATTGCCATTCACGGCCAATTGCATCTATGAGGGTAAATTCCAATTTCGGGCCATAAAAAGCACCCTCGCCTTCACTTATTTCATATTCTAAACCGGCAATTTTTACAGCCTGTGCCAAAGCTCCTTCGGCTTTATCCCAAGTTTCATCAGATCCTGCCCTAACTTCTGGTCTGGTAGAAAATTTAACTTTCACATCGGTAAAGCCAAAATCTTGATAAACCTCTTTAAGTAAATTACAAAAACCCACCGTCTCGCTATTAATTTGCTCTTCAGTACAAAAAATATGAGCATCGTCTTGAGTCATAGAACGAACTCTCATCAAACCATGAAGCGATCCTGAAGATTCATTTCTGTGGCAAGATCCAAATTCTGCCATACGAAGTGGAAGCTGGCGGTAAGATTTTAGTTCAGAATTAAAAATTTGCACATGGCATGGGCAATTCATTGGCTTAATAGCAAGAGTCTTATCCTCATCTTGCACAATAAACATGTTTTCACGGAATTTATCCCAATGACCAGATTTTTCCCATAAAACTTTATCAACCATTTGTGGAGTTTTAACTTCAACATAATCGTTTTGCTCAAGCTTGCCGCGAATGTAGGACTCAATTTCACGATAAATTATGTAGCCATTCGGGTGCCAAAAAACTGATCCTGCCGCTTCTTCTTGAGTGTGAAATAAATCGAGCTCTTTGCCTAATTTACGATGATCGCGAAGCTCGGCCTCTTCTAGCATTGTTAAATATTTTTCCAAAGATTCTTTGCTTTCCCACGCTGTTCCATAAATTCTTTGCAACATTTCATTGTTAGAATCGCCGCGCCAATAAGCGCCAGCAAGTTTCATCAGTTTGAAATGTTTAACATAGGAAGTTGAGGGCAAATGCGGCCCGCGGCAAAGATCGATAAAATTTCCTTGGCGATAAAGTGTGATGTTTTGATCCGCAGGAATTGAACTAATAATTTCAGCTTTGTATTTTTCACCAGCATCTTCAAAAAATTTCACCGCCTCATCGCGATTCCAAACTTCGCGGGTGATTTTTTCACCATTCTTAGAAATTTCATGCATCTTTTTCTCAATTTTAGCCAAATCTTCTAAAGCAAACGGAGTTTTGGTGGCAAAATCGTAATAAAATCCATTTTCAATAGCAGGGCCAATTGTAACTTGCACTTCAGGAAAAAGTTCTTTCACAGCTTCTGCCATCAAATGAGCCGCATCGTGGCGAATAATTTCAAGCGCTTCTGGTGATTTTGCAGTAATTAATTCCATTCTTGAATCAGCCTCAATTGCGCGCGACATATCCCATAATTCATCATTAATTTTCACCGCCAGCGAAGCTTTCGCAAGACTTGGAGAAATTGATTTGGCAATTTCCATTCCAGAAATTCCAAACTCATATTCCTTAATATTTCCATCAGGAAAAGTGATTTTTATCTGCGACATTATTGATTTTAAAAATAATTGATTTTGGCAAAAATTGAGCCTAATTTAAGTGCGCACATCCTAGGGTGAAAATTTTTATTTTCCATCATTAGATAATGTTTACTGTTTAACCCACTTATAACCCAAAACCACCAATCAAATGAACCCAACAATAAATCAAAACCTCTCTATTTTCGAAAAATTTAATGTCCGAAGACAATTTGATGAGAAAAGCCAAAAATGGTATTTTTCAGTAATTGATATTGTTGCAGTTTTGACTGATCAAGAAAATCACGTCAGAGCTAAAAGCTACTGGACTAATTTAAAATCAAGACTAAAGAGTGAAGAAAGTGAGGTGGTCACAAATTGTGACCAACTGAAAATGATCGCATCAGATGGAAAATTTTACAAAACAGATGTGGCCGACATCGAAACAATATTTCGCCTCATTCAATCAATTCCCAGCAAAAAATCCGAACCAATCAAGCTATGGCTAGCCAAAGTTGGTAAAGAGCGCATCGAAGAAATTTCTGATCCAGAACAATCAATTAATAGAGCCAGAAATAATTGGGAAAAACACGGTAGAACCAAGGAATGGATCCAAAGAAGAACGGCAGGACAGGAAACCAGAAATAAACTAACAGATTACTGGAAAAGCGCTGAAGTTAACGAAGGAAAAGAATTTGCAATATGAACCAACCTAATCCATCAAGAATGGACTGGTCTTAATGTTGCTGAGCATAAGAAAGCTAAAAATTTAAAAACCCAAAATCTCAGAGGCTATGAGTGAAGCCGAACTTCTTTTCACCGCTCTGGACGAAATGTCCACCAGACAAATTGCCAAAACCCTAGAATCTAAAGGCTTAGAAGAAAATAAAATCCCCGCCAAAAAAGGCGGAAAAATCGCCAATAATGCCAAAATAGAATTAGAGCAACAAACCGGTCAAAAAATTGTCAACACTAGAAACTTCCTACCAAAACCAGACAATAAAAAAGAATTAAATTAAAATTGATTTTAGCAAAAAACATCTCTAACTTGAGCGGCCAATTCTTTAGGGGTTTAATTTTAATTTCATTAACAATTAATCACTAATAATTAACCATTCTTTATATGGGGCTATGGCGCAGTTGGTAGCGCGCTTGCGTGGCACGCAAGAGGTCAGGAGTTCGAATCTCCTTAGCTCCACCAAATTCAACTAGACAAACCGTCTCTCCTCTATTTTTTAGATATTTTAAAACTAGCCTCCCAAGCCCAGTAATGGAGGTCTTCTGGCAATCACACTTTCCAAAACAACAGGTCGCAGCTACTCACAAAATTCACCAATTTTTGCTAAAATCAGGGTAAAATTCTCTCTCCTTCTCTAGCCAACAGGTCACGCTCGTTTTTGGAACTATTCGGTAAATGCTGGCTTTGCAGGATTTTGGTCAAACTTCTTTGATCGGGTAGCGGATGTATTTTTGGTGGTTTTTTCGAACTTTCTTAGAGGATTGAGATAAATTTGCTCTTGTTTGACCGTTCGCCAAAATCTCTCAATCCTAGCATTATCAATCCACCTTCCTTTGCC
>JBLHNE010000049.1:0-9390 GCA_047619265.1 Rickettsiales bacterium
CTGAGTTTGAATTTCTTCCTGAGTTTGAATTTCTTCCTGAGTTTGAATTTCTTCCTGAGTTTGAATTTCTTCCTGAGTTTGAATTTCTTCCTGAGTTTGAATTTCTTCCTGAGTTTTAGTTTCTTCCTGAGTTTTAGTTTCTTTATCAGCTTGAATTTCTGCCTGAACTTGCGTTTCTTTCTGATCTTGCGTTCCTTCCTGAGCTTGGTTTGGTGTATTGACTTTTAGGACAAATTTTTGTATCGCAAAACTATCGTTGATCGTGGTGATAAAGAGAAAAATTGTCAGAAAATATGGTAATATTTTGAACATCTAATTGGTAATAACAGTTTTTTGATAAATTTCTTTTGTCATCTGAGAAATATCAATGCTTAAGGCAATTGATTTGGAAGATAGTTGATTTTCTTGTAAAAAATTACCCACAATCTGCAACAAATTCTTAGCCAAATTCTGGCGAATTTCCAAACTTCGACCTTCCATAATATTAATGGCGATATGAATAAAATCTTGAGATAAATTGCCATTTCCAATCACAAAATTATTCACAAAAACACTACGCGCCTTGCATTGAGAAATATCAAAATTTCCTTCATGTTTGGAAATATTTTGATTTAAAGACAAAAGCAAAGAATTAAGTTTATTTGTCGGAATCGGAAATGAATGTTCGAGAATTATATGAGGCAAATTAATTAGTTATTAGTTATTGGTTAATAGTTACTAATCCCAAATTACAGTCCTATTGCACATAAAAAACGCGACTTAATTAGTAGCTAGTAATTAGTAATTAGTAACTATAAAGGTAGATTATCGTGTTTTTTCCAAGGTTTATCGATTTTTTTGTGCTTTAAGGCTTGAAAAGCTTTGCAAATTCTTTTTCTGGTATTTTGCGGAATAATGATTTCGTCAACAAAACCTCTGGAAGCAGCGATGAACGGCGAGGCAAATTTCTCGCGATATTCATCAATTCTGGCCTGACGAGATTCTGGATTTTTCATATCTTCTCTGAAAATAATTTCCACCGCACCTTCAGGTCCCATAACTGCAATTTCGGCATTAGCCCAAGCATAGTTAACATCGCCTTTTAGATGTTTAGAATTCATCACAATATAGGCTCCGCCATAAGCTTTTCTAGCAATTACAGTAATTTTTGGAACTGTGGCTTCCGCATATGCATAAAGCAATTTGGCGCCGTGACGAATAATGCCATTATGTTCTTGATCGCATCCTGGAAGAAATCCAGGAACGTCCACTAAAGTTAGCAATGGAATATTAAAAGCATCGCAAAAACGAATGAATCTTGCTGCTTTTGTTGAAGCTTCGATGTTTAAACATCCAGCTAAATTCATGGGTTGATTAGCAACAATACCAATAGTTTCACCTTCCATTCTGCCAAAACCAACAATAATGTTGCTCGCATAATTAGGCTGAATTTCGAAGAAATCACCTTCATCAACCAATTTCTCTACTAATTCTCCCATATCATAAGGCTGGTTAGAATTTTCAGGAATTAAAGTGTTTAGTGAAACATCGGCGCGATCGAATTTATCTGAAGTAGGAATTTTAGGAACTCCACTTTTATTGGAAAGAGGCAAGAAATTTACTAATCTTCTAGCCTGCAAAAGAGCTTCAACATCATTTTTAAAAGTTAAATGTGCCACACCACTTTTGGTTGCATGAACTTTCGCACCACCAAGCTCTTCTTGGGTAACATTTTCGTGAGTTACGGTTTTAACCACATCTGGACCAGTTACAAACATGTATGAACTGTTTTCAACCATGATGGTAAAATCAGTTAATGCTGGGGAATAAACCGAACCGCCAGCACAGGGTCCCATAATTAGAGATATTTGCGGAATCACGCCGCTGGCGTCAACATTTCTTTGAAAAATTTCTCCAAAACCACCAAGAGAATCTACTCCTTCTTGAATTCTAGCTCCGCCAGAATCATTAATACCAATAACTGGAGCGCCAACTTGCATGGCTTTATCCATAATATCGCAGATTTTTCTTGCGTGCGCTTCACCAAGAGATCCACCCATTACTGTAAAATCTTGGCTGTAAACAAAAACCAAACGACCGTTGATTGTTCCTTGACCAGTTACAACACCGTCTCCAGGGCTTTTTTTTCCTTCCATTCCAAAATCGTTGCAACGATGCTCAACATATAAGCCCGACTCTTCGAAAGAGTCAGTATCGAGCAAAACCTCGATTCTTTCTCGAGCAGTTAATTTTCCTTTACTGTGCTGAATATCGATTCGTTTTTGACCGCCGCCCATTCGAGCTTCTTCTCTTTTTGAGGAAAGTTTTGATATATTTAACATTGATATATTATTGATTCTGGTTCGAATTTGAAGGTATAAAACTTATCTTCTTTTTCTGGTTAAGACAAGAATTTTCTTATTCTAAGAAAGCGGATTTTGACAGGAATCGTAAAAAGAACTGATGTGATCTTTAATTTCTTGTTCATCTTTTAAAGTATTAACTTTAGCGCGAAATTCAGCGCCATTTTTCATTCCTGAGGAATACCAACCAATATGTTTGCGAGCTAGTGGAATTGCGACTAAAGAACCATAATGATTAATCATATCTTGGAAATGATCCAAAACTATTTGTTTTTGTTTCTCAATATTTGGAACTTGAAAATCATCTGCATTTCCAGAAAGTTGATGGTTAATCTGACTAATAAGCCAAGGTCTTCCATAGCAAGCTCTGCCAATCATAACTCCATCGGCGCCAGAAAGTTCTAATGCTTTTTTAACATCTTCCACATTTTTAATATCTCCATTAGCAATAACTGGAATTTTAACCGCATCTTTAACATTGGCAATTAAACCCCAATTTGCAGTTCCATTATACATTTGACATCTTGTGCGCCCGTGAACCGTGAGCATTTGAATGCCAACATCTTCGGCTTTTTTAGCAAGAGTTGGCGAATTGAGATTTTCAGTATTCCAGCCCAATCTCATTTTCATTGTAACTGGAATTTTAACCGCTTTAACCACGCTTTCCATAATTCTGGTTGCTAGCGCCTCATCTTTCATTAACGCACTTCCCGCAAAACCATTAACTACTTTTTTAACAGGGCAGCCAAAATTAATATCAATAATATCTGCGCCCAAATCTTCATTAATTTTTGCCGCTTCCGCCATCACTTCTGGGTCGCAGCCAGCCAATTGAACCGACATTGGAAAAATTGATTCATCTTTCTGACATTTTTTAAGAGAATCTCTGGTTTGAATAATCATAGCGCGGCTGGCAATCATTTCAGAAATTACCAATCCAGCGCCAAAAGATTTTACTAAACGACGAAATGGCAAGTCGGTCACCCCAGACATTGGCGCTAGTAAAACATTATTTTCTAGCGTGATATTTCCAATTTTGATTTTCATATTATTCTACAATTATACAATCCGATTTGCTTTTTCCTGCCTTGGAAATAAATTTACGACAAAAGTTTTCTGCCTCAACTTGGTTTCTAAAATTACCAATTTGCAAACGATAAAAAGTTCCTTTCGAGGCGACATTTACTTCAATAATAAAATACTTTAGACCAGAAAATAAATTGGCATAATTTTTATTAAGCTTTTTCCAATATGAATCTGCAGAAATCTTAGAAGAAAGCGCTGCCACCTGAACTCTGGAAACTCCCCTAATTGGATTAGGATCACTTTTAACATTACGATTTGTATTTGAATTTCCAGAATCAGTAAGCAAAACATTACTTAATTCGGACTCACCATTTTTATCACCATAAACCATCATCGAGCTTTTACTATTCTCAATTTTCTTAAGATTAGCTGATTTGATAGGCACGTCGATTGGTGATTTATTTGGAATTTTAGGTTGATCTTTTTTAGAAATGGTCGCAATTTCTATTGCTTCTGTAAAGTCACTAGAAGCAAGTGGAGTTCCTGCTTGTTCAACAATTTTTACATTATTTAAATTATCATCACGAAATTTTTTATTCCTCACGACATTGTCGTAGATGGTTTTATCAATATTTTTAATAGCAATACCGTCGCCATTTTCTTGCACCTTAATTGCTCCTTCGGGAGACTTAATAACCTTAATACCATTTTCTTTATCCTGATAAACGAAATAATAGGCGTTGATGGTAATATAGACAAAGCAAGCAATTGAAAATAAGATAGCGCCAAGCAATAAAGACTTCTTGACAATAATCGCAAAACGATTTTGTTCCTGATCTTTTAAATATCCAAAATCTTCTCCTTCAAGCATTAGCGCATTTCCTCCGGCGGTTTAATATTAAAGATTCCTAAAGCGGAAAAAATAATCTTTTGTATAGCAATAAGTAAATATGCCCTAGCAATAGTTAAATTTTTATTATCCAAAATAATAAATTTTAATTCCGGATTATCCGATCCTTTATTCCAAAGACTGTGAAACATTCCTGCCAATTCTTGCAAATAAAAAGCAATGCGATGAGGTTCATAATTGGCTACAGCCATTTCAACGATTCTTGGGTAGTTTGCCAGTTTTTTAATTAATTCTATTTCAGATTCATCCTTTAATTTATTCAAAAGACTGTCATCAATTTCTTGAAGGTTTATTTCTGGCATCTGCTCTTTTAAATTACGCAGCACAGAAGAGCATCTGGCGTAGGCATATTCAACATAGAAAATGGGATTATCTTTTGATTGATCGATAACTTTTGACAGATCAAAATCAAATGGCGCATCATTTTTTCGAGTAAGCATTGTAAAACGCAAAGCGTCTGCCCCAACTTCATCTAGCACATCTTTTAAACTTACGAAATTACCAGAGCGTTTAGACATTTTTAATTGCTCGCCATTTTTAACAAATTTCACCATCTGGCATAAAATCACCTTAACGCTCGCTTTGCCATTTGTAATGGCGGTACAAGCTGCCGTTAATCTTTTAACATATCCAGCATGATCATATCCGAGTGGCAAAATCATTTTAGTAGCTCCGCGCTCAAATTTGTTTTGCAAATAGGCAATATCGCCAGCTAAATAGGTTGGGGTTCCGTCAGACTTTTTAATCACACGATCTGAATCATCGCCAAAATCGGTGGTTCTAAATAGGGTTTGATTATCTCTTTTGGAAATATCTTCTTCAAAATCTTTCGCAACTAAATTGGCATCTTTCGGGGCTTCAATTTTTCCCTCATATACCAAACCTTTGGCTCGCAAAGCCTCGATCGCCGCGTCAATTTTTCCAGTTTGATGCAGATTCTTTTTTTCAGAAAAAAGCGTATCATGCTTAATTCCAAGCTCTGCCAAATCTGAAACAATCATTTTTAACATTTCATCAACCACCAAATCGCGAATTAATGGCAAATATTCTGCTTCATCTTTACCTTTCAAAGAATCGCCGAATTGTTCTTTAATTTTTTCTCCCGCCGGTTTTAAATATTCTCCCGGATAAAGCCCTTCCGGAATAGTTATTTCTTCTCCTAATGCTTCCAAATAGCGCAAATATGCAGATTTAGCCAGAGTAATTATTTGGCTTCCAGCATCGTTAATGTAATATTCGCGAGTGATATTATGTCCGGTTTTTTCTAATAAACTTGCCAAAACATCACCATAAATTGCACCTCTAGAATGCCCAATATGCATTGGACCAGTTGGGTTTGGTGAGGCATATTCAATATTTATTAATTCTTTTCCATCGCTCAGTTTTGGTAGTTCAAATTCTGGTTTCTGCAAAATATCAGCCACAAAACTTTGCCAAACTTGGTTCTTTAAAGTGATATTAATAAAACCAGCGCCAGCGATTTCTGTTTTAATAATTTGAGGATTCTTTTCAAGATCAGCAATAATTTTTTCAGCAAGATCTCTTGGTTTTAAGCCAAAATTCTTGCAAAAAACCATTGCCGCATTAGTTGCTAAATCGCCATGTTTTTTATCGCGAGTTGGCTCAACAGTGAAGGAATTGAATTGTTTTTCGGAAATTGAAGATTGCGATTGATCGGCAAGCTTGGAGATGATTTCAATGAGATTGTTTTTAAGTTCAAAGAATATGTTCATTGTCTGATTTTAGTAGCGAATATAAAAGCGGAAAAAATATAGAAAATCACTTAAAAAACAATTTGATTTTTTGAGCTTGGGTTGGTTTTAAAGATTAAGAACTTTTAGAAATAATATAATTTCCCACTCAAAATAGGTTTATTAAAGTGGGAAATGAGAATTCTACATTTTTTCAAACACAGCAACCAATTCCAGATGATGGCTGTAGATAAACTGATCAATTGCCTTAACTTGGGTAATTTTATAACCCTCTTGCAATAGCAATTTAGCATCTTTTGCAAAAGCTGAAGGATTGCACGAGATGTAAATAATGTTTTTAATTTGCGACTTAGCAATTTGTCTAGTTTGAGCTTCTGCACCATTTCTTGGCGGGTTAATAATGGCGATTTGTTTACCTTGAAGTTCTCCTGATAAAAGCGGAGTTTTAACCAAATCTTTAACCAAACCTTCTAGATTTTGACTAACATTATTTTTGATAGAATTGCGATTAAGTGAATCTATCATTGATTCCACGCCTTCAAAAGCTTTGATTTTTAATTTTGAATTAGAAGCTAAAGCCGCAAAACTATAAGTTCCAATTCCACAATAAAAATCAACTACATTTAAGGATTTTGCTGGATTTGCGCTTTGAACTGCTGCCACTAAGTCTTTAATCGCGCCAATAATAATATCTTGCCCGACTTTGGTTGCTTGCAAGAAAATATCAGCTTCAGAATCGATATTAATATCGTCGAAAGATAGTTGAGGAATTTGAGATTGATAAATCAAATTATAGTCATCGGCAATTTTATAGGCCAAACTAATGATATTATTTTTCTTAGCAAAATCGGTTAGAAGATCGGTAACTTCAAGATTCGGAGAATCAATAGATTGCAAAATAACTGCAATTCCATTGTCGAATTTGGTCACAAAAATTTGATTAATTTTAAAATCTATTTTCTTAATTAAACCCTGCAAAGGCACAATTAAATCTGAGATTTCTTTGCGCAAAATTAAACAATTATCAATTTTAACCACATCGTTGCTGTTTTCTCTAAAGAAACCTAGTCGATTATTGTGATCTACCTGAAAATTAACTCGACGTCTTTGGCTATCTGGAATAAAATTCCATTCAACTTCACCTCTAAAATCAATTCCATCTCGAGAAAAAGTTTCGTTGAGAATTTTGCGTTTAAAATCTTGGTAATAATTAACATTTAAATGCTGTAATGAGCAACCGCCGCAATCATCAAAATAAATGCATGGAGCTTTAATTCTATCTGCGCTCGGGAATTCAATTTTAACTAAATTTGCTGCAGTATATTTACTATTTTCTTTAATGATTTGTGCGGTAATTTTATCGCCAATCATAGTTTTAGAAACAAAAATTTTCTTCTTTTTGCTGCTGGTTTGATCAAATGCAAAACCTTGCCCAAGATTAGAAAGACCTGTAATTTCAAGGTTAATTTGTTTTGTCATTTTTATGGAGAGTAAAGTAAGTGAAAAAGACCTCCGTAAATATCCAAATTTTTTGGAATTTGCGGAGGTCTTTGAGAAAGTCTAATCTTGGAGAATACCTCTCGGAACAGATCTTTGAAAATTAGATTATTTTAGGCTTAAAAATTATAGTTCAGCAATAACAGTTTCGCCGCCAACCATAGTTTGACCGATCGAAACTTTTGAAGCCATGTTATTTGGTAGGTAAATATCTGCTCTGCTTCCAAAACGAATAATACCATATCTGTCTCCAGCCTTAACTTCTTGGCCTTCTTTTAAATCAGAAACAATTCTTCTAGCAACTAAACCTGCAACTTGAACAAAAACGATTTTCTTGCCGTCTTTAGTGTCGACAATTGCAGAATTTCTTTCATTTTCATCGCTGGCTTCAGCCAGATTAGCGCTTAAGAATTTACCTTCGCGATAACGAATTTTACTAATTATTCCAGCAATTGGTGCGCGATTAACGTGAACGTTAAAAACATTTAAAAATACACTGATTTTTGTCCAATCGTTGCTTGCAAGACCCAATTCTTCTGGAGGAGTAGCATTTTGTTCGATTAAATTAACCACTCCATCAGCAGGGCTAATTATTAAATTTTCACCAGTTGGAGGAAATCTTGTCGGATCGCGAAAAAAGAAAACACACCATAATGTTAAAACTAAACCTATTGTGCCAAGAACGCTGCTAAGTAAGGACAGAAGAATGGTTACAAAGGCAAAAATAAGAATAAATTTGATTCCTTCTTTGTGAATTGGAACAAAAACAACTTTGAGTAAATCCGTAATATGATTGTTAGACATTGGAAATTTATTTAATGATTAATGTGTAAATGAGGTAATTAAGGGTAATCTAATGATTAATGGTTAATGATCAATGATAATGCTCATATTTATATTAAATCTAATCTTAAATCGGCTTTCCCTCTGAATTTTTTAAACCCAATCTGTTATTTGTTAAAACTTTATTTTTTGCTGTGTGTGGCATTTTAATTTTTCGGTAGCAAACATTAAACCTCCTTTCCAGAACCGTTCTTTTTATTTCCACTGCCCTTATCGACCCAATCAATACCTTGATCGGACTTCTTCTGGGCAATTATTGATTGGGCTATGCTTAAGTGCGCTTGATTCTTTTCATTAGCATCTTCATTAATATCTTCATTATCATTGTAGCTATTTCTGTAATTTCTTGTCCCATCTAAAGAAAGGCGGCTAGTTGGTTTTTTGGCAATCGGCTTTTCTATTTTCTTTTTATCTAATTCTTTTTTGGCATCTTCGATTGTTTTATCAAAATTAAATTTTTGAATTCTTCTTTCGTGAATCATCACCACATTATCAACAAATCGACGCCTTTTGGCCATTGTCTTCTTTTTGACTTGCGCCCTACTCATTCCTTTTTTGCGGAAAAGAAGGGCAGGAACCTTACTTCCCCCCATTCTAATCGCCGAGTCGAATGGAATATTTCCTGACGAGATTGAAATTATATCTGATATGATGCCGATGGCGGCAAGAATGCTCATTCTTTAGATTTTTCTATTTTATTGAAAAACCCCTCAAATCGCCAGATTTTGAGGGGTTTTTTAGGGCGCAAATCCAGTATCAAAAAGAAATTATAATTGAGATTCAAATTATTATTTTCCGATACAAAATCCTGCAAATATTACGTCTAAAATATCGTCAACTTCAATTCTTCCGGTAATTTTTCCAATCTCTCGAATTGCCAATCTTAAATCTTCAGCGGCAAATTCGATATTTTTCGCCAGAGAAAATCTTTCTAGATTTGAGGTAATTGCCATTAAAGCTTCCCTATATCTGGCTCTGGTAATTAAAGGCGTAGAACTTGGAGAAGCAATATTTCTGACTTTTTCTTCCAATTCAGAAATTAACATTTCTAAATTGGTTT
>JBLHNE010000050.1:0-9385 GCA_047619265.1 Rickettsiales bacterium
TTTAGTGACAAAACCATTTGTAAAAGAAGGCAGTTTTGGAATTTTCTTGAAAGGTAAGAATTTTGAAAATGAAATAAATATTGCCCAAAAAGATAACGGTCAAAATAACGGTAAAAATAATAATTTCGAATATAAATCTCACCCCAGCCTAACTTCAAACGAGAGCAAAGTCTTAATCATTAACTACAAATAAAAAACTATGTTAATTGGAATTCCTAAAGAAATTAAAAATCACGAATATCGTACCGCCGCAACTCCTGCTGGAGTTAGGGAAATGGTAGCAAAAAATCATCAAGTTTTAGTAGAAAAATCGGCAGGAGAAGCAATTGGTTTTAGCGACAATCAATATGTTGATGCTGGCGCCAAAATCGCAGCAAATGCCAAAGCAGTTTACGATGCTGCGGAGTTGATTTTAAAGGTTAAAGAGCCGCAAGAAATGGAATGTGAAATGATCAAAAAAGAGCAAATCATTTTCTCTTATTTGCATCTTGCAGCCGAAGCTAAATTAACCGAATTATTAATTAAATCTGGCGCCAGAGCAATTGCTTTTGAAACCGTTAGCGCGGCAGATAATTCCTTGCCACTTCTAGCCCCAATGAGTGAAGTTGCCGGCAAACTATCTGTTCAAGCAGGAGCAAAAGCTTTAGAAAAAGCTAGTGGCGGAATGGGAATTTTACTAGGCGGAGTTCCGGGAGTTGCTCCTGCAAAAGTGGTAATTCTAGGTGGTGGAGTTGCTGGATTAAACGCAGCAAAAATTGCAGTCGGAATGGGGGCTCAGGTGGTGATTTTAGATAAATATCTACCAAGAATTCGTTATCTTTGCGATATTTTTGGAAACGCCGCAACAATTCTTTACGCCTCAATTAAAAATGTTGAAAATAGTGTTTTAGAAGCCGATTTAGTGATTGGAGCAGTTTTAGTTACTGGAGCTTCCGCCCCTAAATTAGTCACCAAAGAAATGGTTAAAAAAATGAAATCTGGCTCAGTAATAGTTGATATTTCAATCGATCAAGGCGGATGTTTTGAAACCAGCAAACCAACTTCTCACAGCAATCCAACCTATGTGATAGATGATGTTGTTCATTATTGCGTCACCAATATGCCAGGAGCGGTTGCCAGAACTTCAACTTTAGCACTAGAAAATGCCACTCTGCCATTCACTTTAGAACTAGCAAATAAAGGCTTCTTCAAGGCCCTACAAGAGAATCCACATCTTAAAGCTGGCTTAAATGTTTTTGACGGAAAAGTCACCTACAAAGCAGTCGCCGATGCGCTTGGATATGAATTTTCAAATTTTAATTAATGATTCCAACTACTTCCGAAACAATTAAAAAATATGGTTTAGACGCTAAGAAATCCTTAGGTCAGAACTTTATTCTAGATGCTAATTTAACTGATAAAATTGCACGAAAAGCTCTAGAAAAAGAGGAAAGTTTGGAAGGTTTGGAAATTTTAGAAATTGGTGGCGGTCCGGGTGGATTGACTAAATCGATCTTAAAATTAAACCCTAAAAAATTAACTGTAATTGAGCAAGATGATCGCTGCATTGCGGCATTAGAAGAAATTCAGACTTTCTATCCAGATCAATTAGAAATTATTAAAGGCGATGCTTTAAAATTCGATATTGCCAGTTTCTGCGCCGGAAGAGAAAACGCGCCCCTTGGCTCTGCGCTCGATAAATCTAACCCAACCGCCAATCCCCTAAATAGGGGAAAGGTTAGAATAATCGCCAATTTACCCTACAATATTGCCACCGAATTACTTTTTAAGTGGCTTTTACACTTAGACAATATTGAGCTCATGGTTTTGATGTTTCAAAAAGAAGTTGTGGAAAGAATTGTTGCAAAACCAAGCACCAGAGCATTTGGAAGATTGGCTGTGATGGTGAATTTCTTTTGCGTAACCAAAAAATTATTCGACATTTCTGCCTCTTCTTTTACACCTGCTCCAAAAGTGACTTCCAGTTTAATTCTCATTAAACCCAGACCAAAACCAATAATGGAAGTTGATTTTAAAAAATTAGAAAAAGTTGTCGCCGCGGCATTTTCTCAAAGACGAAAAATGATTAAGGCCGGACTTAGATCGGTTACTCCAAATAGTGAAGAATGGTTAGAAAAATCAGGAATTGCACCATCAATGCGAGCGGAACAATTAACTTTGGAACAATTTGGAAATTTAGTTTTAAATTTGCCTACTCAAGAATAGTTTCCTAGTTACCCTCGGTGTCGGTCGTCATTTGTAATGGCAACTTTTGTTTGTTAAAAATCAAATAAATTAACATTTTAGGTGATTATTTCGTTGCTAATTTTAACAAACAAAAGGTCTGGGTTACAAACCCAGACCAGCGCTAGTGGGTCAATAGTCGTTACAAAACACGACCTTGCACCGAGGACTATTAACAATAACTACAAACCAACATATTCACTGATTGTAAGCCCATAGCCATCCAGACCAATAACTGATTTTTTGGAATTAGTAAGCAAGCGCATATTCTTAACTCCCAAATCTAGTAAAATTTGAGCGCCAGTTCCATAATTTCTTAGTTGGTTTGATGATTTGTGATTAATTAAATTAATTATTGGCTCATTAGTTTGGCGAATAATGACCACAATTCCGCTTCCCTCATTAGCAATTTTCTTCATTGCACTTTGCAAAATTCCGGTTTTATCGTTTTTCTTGTCATCTAAAACATCTCCAAAAATGTTTAAATGATGCATTCTAACCAAAGTTGCCGCGCTAGTAATTTCTCCTTTAACCAGAGCCAAATGTTCAACATTATCAATTTTGCTTTGATAAATTACGGCTTTAAATTTTCCAGCAATATTACTGTCAATTTCAGTTTCCGATTTTCTTTCAACTAATTTATCGTACAAACGTCGATATTCGATCAAATCAGCAATGGTGCCGATTCTCAAATTGTGAATTTCGGCGAATTTCTGCAAATCTGGCATTCTGGCCATGGTGCCATCGTCATTCATAATCTCGCAAATTACTCCAGACGGGTTAAGCCCCGCCAAGATTGCCACATCGACCGCCGCTTCCGTGTGACCTGCTCGAACAAGAACTCCGCCATTTTGAGCTTTAAGCGGGAAAATATGCCCTGGGCTAACAATATCTTGCGAACCATTTTTAAGGTCGATTGCTGCAGCAATTGTTCTGGCGCGATCATGCGCTGAAATTCCAGTACTAACTCCCTCTCTAGCTTCAATTGAAACAGTAAATGCCGTTCCATGGCGCGAACCATTATTTCTAGACATTAAAGGTAGTCCTAAATCTTCGATTCTTTTTTCCGTCAATGTTAGGCAAATTAAACCTCGCCCGAATTTTGCCATAAAATTAACCGCAGCATCGTCGCACATCTGGGCTGGAATAACTAAATCTCCTTCATTTTCGCGATTTTCGTCATCGACCAAAATAAACATTTTGCCAGCTTTAGCATCGGCGATTATTTCAGGAATTGTGGAAAGAAAGTTTTTTGCCATAAAATATTTTACCTAAAAACATAATTTTAAATTGGAGGGCGCATTTAGTGCCTATAAATTTTTAACTCTTAATTCTTAACTCATCATTTGCTTCACATATCTAGCAATTAAATCTACTTCTAGATTAATTTGATCGCCAATTTTGGCGCTAGAAAAATTAGTATTTTCGAAAGTATGTTTAATAATATTAACGCTAAAGCAATCTTGAAAAACTTCATTCACCGTTAACGAAACACCGTTTAGAACTATCGATCCTTTCGGCGCGACGAACTTAGCTAGATCGCTGGTAAGAGCAATTAAAAAACGCCAAGAATCATTATTAACCGCAGAAATATCTTTAATTTTAGTAACATCGTCGACATGTCCAGAAACCAAATGACCTCCCAGCTCGTCGCCCATTCTTAGGGCAAATTCTAGATTAATTTTATCGTTAATTTTCCAATTCTTAATATTGGTTTTAGCCAATGTTTCAGGCGATGCTTGAAAGTGAAGACTTAAAATTTTCAACTCACTATTCACAATTTTCTTAATCAAAGCCTTCTTAATCAAAGTTAGGCAAGCTCCATTGCAAGAAATTGAGCATCCCAGTTCTAATGTACGCTCAATATTTTGATTAGAAGTTTCAAGAATTATTAATAAATCCTGATCGGCAGAATATGAAAGCTCTTTAACGCTAGCAATATTAGTAATGATTCCTGTGAACATTTATTGATCAATATTAGCTTTAATAAATTTACCAATTTTGTCTAAAGCAGCAGCTTCAATTTGGCGAATTCTTTCTTTTGAAACTTTGTAGATTTTACTTAAATCTTCTAAAGTTGGTGGATTTTCAGATAGCTGTCTTTGAAAAACAATGTCTTTCTCGCGATCATTTAAAAGCAACAAAGATTGTTTAATCAGCTCATTTTTTCTTGATTTTTCTTGATTTAAAATCACTAATTCTTCTTGACTATAATCGGTTGAAGCCAATTTATCTCCAACTTCAGAGCCATTTTCATCGTCGCCAATAATTTTATTTAATGAACCATCAGAATTTTGCAATCTGGCGTTCATGTTAATTACTTCCTTTTCAGAGACATTTAAATAATTGGAAATTTTAGAAATTTGGGACGGCAATAAATTACCAGTTTCATTGGCATCTAATTGTTTTTTAATTTTTCGCAGATTAAAAAATAATTTCTTTTGCGCAGAAGTAGTGCCTATTTTGACCATCGACCAAGAACGCAAAATATATTCTTGAATATTGGCCTTAATCCACCACATGGCATATGTTGAGAAACGAAAACCTTTATCTGGATCAAATTTTTTCACCGCATGAATTAAACCCACATTTCCCTCTGAAACCAAATCAACAATCGGCAAACCATAATTGCGAAATTTACCAGCAATTTTGACCACCAAGCGCAAATGGCTTTGAATGAGCATTTGAGCAGCATATTTATCTCCCGTTTTTTGAAATCTCTCCGCATATTCTTGTTCTTCTTCAAAAGTTAGAAGTGGGAATTTCTGAATTTCTTGCAAATAATGGTAAAAACTTGCTTCGGAAGATCGAACCTTAGGTAGAGAAGCGATTGAAATATCTGTCGACATAAAATCTTCTTAAAATTTAGTGGAATCGGATTTTAAAAATATAATTTTACCACAAGAACTGTCAAGGGTGAGATTAATAAAAAGTTCAAAAAAACTCGGTCTAATAACCCTCCCCTTCACGGGAGGGTTATTAGACCGAGTGGGTCTATTTATCTTTCTTTAATTTTAAAAAACATAGATTTAAAAAACATAGGTCGTTAGGCCAAATAAGTTTATTTCTGAGCTTGGTATTTTTTCACAATATCACCTAACCAAGATTTTTCTTTCAAACTCAAACCATCTTTGAGCTCTTCAAAAATTTCCAAATGGTAATTAATCAGCCATTTTCTTTCTGGATAAGTCATCATTTTAAAATCGATCAAACTCGGATCAAGTGGCGCTAGAGTTAAAGTTTTAAAACCGAGGAAACTTTTATGTTTAGAATCCAAGACCAACATCAAACTTTCAATACGAATTCCATATTCTCCTTCCTCATAGAACCCCGGTTCATTCGATAAAATCATTCCTGCCTGCAAAGGCGTGCCATCTATTCTTTTGCTAATCGATGGCGGCGCTTCGTGAACTCCAGAAAAACTGCCAACTCCATGGCCAGTTCCGTGCCCATAATCTAGACCTGCTTGCCAAAGATGAAATCTGGCCAAAACATCTAAATCTCCTCCTTGCGTGCCCATTGGAAATTTTGCTCTGGCAAGGGTAATATGCCCTTTTAAAACTCTGGTGAAATTTTGAATCATTGCAGCAGTTGGAGTTCCAATCGCAATTGTTCTAGTCACATCTGTGGTGGCGCCTTGATATTGTCCGCCAGAATCGACTAAAAATAGCGAATTTCCTTTTAAATCTTTATTGGTTTTAGAAGTTCCTTGATAGTGAATTATGGCGCCATTTGATTCAAAACCAGCAATTGTAGCAAAACTCGGGTATAAGAATTCCGCATTTTCCTGGCGCAATTCTAAAAGTTTTTTAGTGGCCGAAAGTTCATCTATTGGATTTTTTTCCGCCAAAGAATCTTCCAGCCAAAACAAAAACTTCGTCAATGCCAAACCGTCAATTTTATGAATTCTAATGGCGTTTTCAATCTCGGTTTCATTTTTTACAGCCTTTAAAATTGCACATGGATCTGGCTGATTAAGAACAGTGATTTTTAATTTATTTAACTCCAAAAAAAGCCAATAATTAGCAGATTTAAAATCTAGAGAAATGCTTTTAATAGATTTTGGTAATTCGGGTAATTCACTCTTAAATAACTGACTTGAACCATTTTTAGAGACAATAGCAAAAGTAAGATGAAGCGGCGTACACTCAACATCGGAGGCGCGAATATTAAAAAGCCAGCAAATTGAATCGGGATTAGTCAGTAAAATTGCATCGCTTTCTAAATCGGCCGTAATTTTTTTAATTTTAGCCTCCGAAGATTCTCCAGAATATTTTAAAGCATGTCCAAAAACTTCAGTTTGTGGAGGTTCTGGCTGATTTTGCCAAAGATCATCAATTGGGTTTGGATTAATCGCGATCAAATTTTCGCCGAAATATTTTTGGTAGTTTTGAATTTGAGATATGGTGTGAAGTTTGGCGTCAAATCCAATTTTAGAGGAATCTTGAACGTTTTCTTCCAACCAACTTAAAGGTGATTTTTCGCGCAAATCAAAAATATCAAAATCCTTTTTATTGACCTGTGAACCTGACTGCAAAGTATATCTGCTATCGGTAAAAAACGCCGATTTCTCTTGAGAAATAATAGCAAAAGCATTTGAGCCAGTAAAATTAGTAATAAATTCTAATCTTTTGGCATATTCAGGCAGATATTCACTATTAAATTCATCGGAATTTGGAAGCAAAAAATAATCGATTATATGCTTTCCAAATGGCTTTTTTAGGGCAGTTTTTAAAGATTGTAAGCTCATTTTTTCCGCCCTTTTTATTTAAATTAAAGAATTAAACCATCAACATTCCGCCGTTAATATGCAAAGTTTGACCCGTAACATATCCAGCCTCTTCGCTGGCTAGAAATGCCGCAGAACTAGCAATATCTTCAGGTGTTCCCATTTTTCCAGCAGGAATTGAAGACAAAATTCCTTCTTTTTGCGCATCGGTTAAAGCTTCAGTCATATTAGTTGCAATAAACCCTGGAGCGATGCAATTAATAGTAATTCCGCGCGAAGCAACTTCTAGTGCGAAAGATTTCGACATGCCAATCATTCCAGCTTTTGAAGCAACATAATTTGCTTGCCCCGGATTGCCGCTCACGCCAACTATTGAAGAAATATTGATGATTCTGCCATATTTTCTGCGAATCATTTTTTTAATAGCATTGCGATTTAAAACGAAAGTTGATTTTAAATTAACATTTAAAACCTCGTCCCAATCATCGTTTTTCATACGTAGAGCCAAACCATCTTTAGTAATTCCAGCATTACAAACCAAAATATCAATTTGACCAACTAGCGCCTCAGCTCTTTCAAATAAGGTTTCAACCTCGCTAACATCGTTTAAATTGCAAGTTACAATGTGGCTAGTTCCTGAAATTTGAGAAGATAATTCTTGTAATTTTTCCTCTCTAGTTCCCGAAATGACAACATCGGCTCCCGCCAAACTTAAAGCTTTAGCAATTGCTCCACCAATTCCGCCTGTTGCACCGGTGATTAGTGCTTTTTTACCTTGTAGATTGAACATAATTTTTAGTTTTTAGTTAATAAAATTACCCGTTTTTTGACGAGTGGTTGGTTAAATTAAAATGATTTAAATATTTTAAAAATAATTTTGAATTACGCGTTAAAAGGTGGATTGCCGCTCTTCGCTCGCAATGACGGCGCGGGGAATTTAAAACAAAAACTAAGCTATCGGCGCTGGTCTGGGTTTGTAACCCTGACCTTTTGTTTATTAAAATTATTAACAAAATAATTACCTAAAGTGCTAATTTCTTTGATTTTTAGCAAACAAAAGTCGCAGTTGCAAACTACGACCGGCATCGAGTGGGAAGCTTAATGACAAAACTAAAGACATCGTCACCCGCGAGGCAATCTATCTTTAGTTTATCTGCAAAACTCCCTGCGCCGTCACCCGCGAGAAGCACTTGCGACGCGGCAATCTATCTTTAGTTTAGCTTTAATCTTCCCGCGCCGTCATTGCGAGACCTTGTGGCGCGGCAATCCACCTCAAAATACGATCTTTAAAATAAATTACTTAACAATCTCAATAAGTCGGTTCATTTTGTCAATTTCTTGCTTGGTATAGCCAGACTCTTTTTCCTTAGCAGGTTCTTCCAAAAAATTATCTTCATCTAATTGTTCATTCAGATCTTCATATAATTTTTTTGTTTTCATAATATCACCAATCGATTCGCCAATTTCACTTTTTTTATCGGAAATATCATCTGCGGCGGAACTACCCGTAACCTGATTAATCATATTGTCGGTGAAGGGCTTAAGTAAATTGGCGCCAAAATAAACTAATCCATAACTTCTAGATTTTGAAAACCAATCTGGTCCAATTCGATCTTGCTTCGATGAAACATTTTCATGAGCCAAAGACAAAATAATGGCAAACGAGAAAGCCAAAATTAAATATCCCTTACTAAAACCAAACCCAAAACCCAAAGATTGATTAATTGCGGTGGGAATTTTTTTCGACAAAGGAGTAGAAATTTTTGAGCTAATAATTGAAAAAACAATCAAAAGAATAACAAAAGTTGCAAAACGAACCCCCAGATCAACCAAAATTTGTGCGTAGTTTCCAGGAAGAAGATTAATGATGATTGGCGCCAAGAAACTCGATAGAATAGTTGCTAAAACCAAATTAGTAGTTGCAAAAAAATCTTTAATGAAGCCTTTTAAAAAAGCCAAAATGGCAAATATAAAAAGGATTACAAAAATGGTGATATCGAAAGTGGTTGCAGTGAACATCGTATTTATTTGTAAAGTCTAAAGAAGGGCAATTTTTTAATTATGTTTTGCGGATTATCGCACAGATCTTGCTTGAACTTTGCCGCCTTTTGTAAGGTATTTTGAAAATTATTTTTTACTTTAAATTTAAAGGCCGCAAATTGCATCACTTTTTCAATTTCTGCGTCTAATAAATTAAGAGTTTTTTGATAATTTTTTGATTCATCGCGAGCGAAAGAAAATAAAACTCTGATGTAAATTTTAGCCAAAATTGCTCTTTTGCTGTAATAATTAAAATCGGTGGCAGAATCGCCAGCAATTTTCCACATTAAATCGGCGGTTTGATAAGAATTTTTAAGAGCCGATTTAGTATTTTTCGGATTTAAATAAAAATGAACCAATTTTTGAATTTGCGGTTTAAATTCTTCATTAATC
>JBLHNE010000051.1:0-9339 GCA_047619265.1 Rickettsiales bacterium
ACAGAACATAACGGTCTCTTTTTGACCAGAACTTCTATATACAGAATCAATTAGATTAGTGACTGCTTTTTTAGTCATTGGTTGATTTACCATATCAAAGTTTCCTTTGATATATTCTGGTAATATGTTGTATAGAATAACTCTTCCTGGGGTAGTTTCAGCAATCTCATATGTTCTAGATCCGTCTTTATCCTTGGTAGGATAGCGGTATTTGATTTTACTATGTAGAGAAATAGCTTTGTTAAATAAAGCGTGTTCTAATTCGTATTTATCACTAATTAAGAATGGCTTAGATTTATCATCTCTATTTTCCATAGAAAGATAGTATAGACCTAAAATAATATCTTGAGATGGAACAATGATTGGTTTTCCGTTAGCGGGGCTTAGGATATTATTGGTTGACATCATTAGAACACGACACTCAACCTGAGCCTCAATTGAGAGAGGAACGTGAACTGCCATTTGGTCACCATCGAAATCGGCGTTAAAAGCAGCACAAACTAATGGATGAAGTTGGATTGCTTTTCCCTCGGTTAAAAGTGGCTCAAACGCCTGAATACCAAGTCTGTGAAGAGTTGGGGCTCTATTTAAAAGAACTGGATGTTCTTTAATTACCTCATCTAAAATGTCCCATACTTCCGGTCTTCCAGCTTCAACCATTTTTTTAGAAACTTTAATTGATGGAGATTTTCCGTAAAGTTCTAATTTAGAGTAGATGAATGGTTTAAATAGCTCCAAAGCCATTTTTTTCGGAAGTCCACACTGGTGAAGTTTAAGTTCTGGACCTACAACAATTACACTTCTTCCAGAATAATCTACCCTTTTACCAAGTAGATTTTGACGGAAACGACCTTGCTTCCCTTTAAGCATATCACTTAAAGATTTAAAAGGTTTTTTATTAGCATTTTTAACAACTGAACCACTTCTTCCATTATCAAGCAGGGCATCAACAGATTCCTGTAGCATTCTTTTTTCATTTTTAATAATGATATCAGGAGCGCCCAGCTCAAGCAGTCTTCTTAAGCGATTATTACGATTAATTACTCTTCTATATAATTCATTAAGATCCGAAGTTGCAAATCTTCCTCCATCAAGCATTACTAATGGTCTGATGTCTGGTGGAATAACTGGTAGAACGTCCATAATCATCCATTGAGGCTTATTTCCAGACTCAATGAAGTTTTCAACTAATTTTAGTCTTTTAACAATTTTTTCTTTTTTTAACTCTGAAGTAAGATCGATCAATTCCGTTCTTAAATCTTTTTGCAGTTCTTTAAGGTTTAGCTTTGCTAAGAGTTTTTGAATCGCTTCAGCACCCATTTCAGCAACAAAACTTCCATAACCATATTCTTCTTGGAATTGATGGTATTCATCTTCGCTTAAAACATCACCATCTTTTAGAGGGGACATTAAGGCATCAACTACGATATAGGTTTCGAAATAGATGATCTTCTCTACAACTTTCAGAGTCAAGCCAAGCAGAGTACTGAGGCGAGATGGGAGAGATTTTAAAAACCAGATGTGGGCTATTGGAGCTGCAAGTTCGATATGACCCATTCTGTCTCTTCTAACTTTTGAAGAGGTGACTTCAACGCCACATTTTTCACAAACAATACCTTTGTATTTGATTCTTTTATATTTACCACAAAGACATTCATAGTCTTTAATTGGTCCAAAAATTCTTGCACAGAACAAACCATCTCTTTCTGGTTTAAAAGTTCTATAGTTAATGGTTTCTGGTTTAGCTACTTCACCGAAGGACCAAGAACGAATTTTGTCTGGATCAGCAATAGAAATTTTGATAGCATTAAAATCTGCCACATCAACTGCTTGATTGGAAAGACTCAGTAAACCATGTGAAGATGTTCCGCCTAATGACATATTTTTTTAAAAAATTATTTTATAATTTTTTAGTTTCAAGGAATAAGTCGCAAGCCATAAGAACAAAAAGATTAAACTTTTTTAACTTATTGCTTACAACTTATTACTCTTACTAAATTTTCTATTTTTCGACTAATTCGATATTCAGGCCTAATGATCTAACTTCTTTGATCATAACATTGAATGACTCTGGAATTCCACAAGTAAAGTTTTGATTACCTTGAATGATGGATTCGTATATTTTAATTCTTCCAATAACATCATCCGATTTAACGGTAAGCATTTCTTGTAAGGTATAGGCGGCTCCATAGGCTTGAAGAGCCCAACACTCCATTTCTCCGAACCTTTGTCCACCAAAGTGTGATTTACCGCCAAGAGGTTGTTGGGTAATCAAACTATATGGTCCGATTGAACGAGCATGAATTTTATTATCAACCAGATGATGTAGTTTAAGCATGTAAATATATCCAACCGTAACCTTACGATCAAATTGTTCACCTGTTTTACCATCGGTTAAAGTAATTTGACCCGACCTGTCTACGCCAGCAACTTCAAGTAAATTACTAATATCCTCTTCTTTAATGCCTTCAAAAGTTCCAGTAGCAAAAGGAACTCCTTCTTTCAAAGTATTAGAAAAAATCAATAATTCATCATCTGACATTGCTTTAATTTTCTTTGACTCTAAATCTCCCGAATAAACCTCAAGAATTTTCTCTCTTAAATTATTAACTAGCTTTTCTTTGCCATGAGCAATTTTTTCCAACAAGTCTGAAACCTGCTTGCCAATATTGACCGATGCCCAACCCAAATGAGTTTCAAGAATTTGCCCAATATTCATACGAGAAGGAACACCAAGAGGATTTAGAACTATATCAACCGCAGTACCATCTTCTGAATAGGGCATGTCTTCAACCGGAGCAATTTTAGAAACAACACCTTTATTTCCATGTCTTCCGGCCATTTTATCACCTGGTTGCAATTTATATTTAGAAGCAACATAAATTTTCACAATTTTTAATACGCCTTGTGCTAACTCATCACCAGCTTTTACCTTAGCAACCTTATCATCAAATTCTTTTTCTAAAACATTAATTTGAGATTGGTAATTTGCCACTAAAGCTTCTACATGATCCATAGCCTTGGAGTCATCGATAGAAATTTTTAATAAATTTGTTTTTGACAAAGAGACGATATCTTCTTTACTTAATTTGGCTCCAGTTTTTAACTTATCAACATTATTTGATAGTTTATGACCTACCGCAGTAAGGATGATAGCTTCTCTTAAAGATTCTTCCAAGAAAGAAGCTTTAAGAGCTCTTTTTTTAGATAATTCCTCAAGCTCTTGCATCTCAATATAAACTAAACGCTCATCTTTTTCGATACCTTTGCGAGAAAAAACCTTAACATCAATAACAGTACCAGAAGCACCAATTGGGGCATAAAGTGAGGAATCTTTAACGTCAGATGCTTTTTCACCAAAAATTACTTTCAACAATTTCTCTTCTGGGGTCATTGGTGATTCACTTTTTGGAGTGGTTTTACCAACTAACAAATCGCCAGCACGAACTTCTGCGCCAATGTGAATTATTCCTTCCTCGTCTAATTTACCTAGAGCTTCTTCACTAACATTTGGTATATCACGAGTTATCTCTTCGGGACCAAGCCTAGTATCTCTAGCAACAACTTCTAATTCTTCAATATGAACAGATGTAAAAGCTTCGTTAACTAATAGTTTCTCAGAAATAACGATCGAATCCTCAAAGTTATATCCATTCCAAGGCATGAAAGCTACTCGAACATTTTTTCCAAGAGCTATTTCACCACCTTTTATTGAATGACCATCAGCAATAATTTGCCCAGCAAAAACTTTCTGACCAACCGCAACAGTTGGAATTTGATTGATGCAGGTGTCTTGGTTAGTGCGATTATATTTAACAAGGTTATATAAATCTATTTGAGGAATTTTATCTTCCAAGAAAGATTCAATAATAATTTTTGATGAATCCACAAATTTGACAATACCATCACGTTTATTTTTAACCACTCCACCAGAATCAAGAGCAATAATTGATTCCATTCCAGTTCCTACTAAAGGAGCATCTGGATTAACTAATGGTACTGCTTGACGCTGCATATTGGAACCCATCAAGGCACGATTTGCATCATCATTCTCCAAAAATGGTATTAGGGTTGTTCCAATTGAAACTAATTGCTTAGTTGAGACGTCAACAAAATCAATTTTATCAGGAGAAACCATCAAAAACTCACCATTTCTTCTAGCGCTAACTAGTTCTGCGGTAATTTTACCTTTACTATCAGTTGGTAATCTTGACTGCCCTACAGTATATTCAGATTCTTCCAAAGCAGATAAATATCTAACTTCATCAGTAATCATGCCGTTAATAACTCTACGATATGGTGTTTCAATAAATCCATATTCGTTGACATGCGCAAATGTTGCTAGTGAATTGATTAGACCAATATTCTGACCCTCTGGAGTTTCAATTGGACAAATTCTTCCATAATGAGTAGGATGGACGTCACGAACTTCAAAACCAGCTCTTTCGCGGGTAAGTCCACCGGGTCCTAAGGCTGATAATCTTCTTTTGTGAGTAATTTCAGAAAGAGGATTAGTTTGATCCATAAATTGTGAAAGCTGAGAAGTAGCAAAAAAGTCTTTAATTGCAGTGATTAGCGGCTTAGCATTAATTAAATTTTGCGGAACAATGTTATCGACATCAACCGTATTTAATTTTTCAATAATAGATTTTTCAATTCTGGAAACGCCAATTCTAAGCTGATTCTCAATCAATTCTCCAACCGCACGAACTCTACGATTTGCAAGGTTATCAATATCATCAGTCTTCAGATCGCTATGCTTAATTAAACTTAGGATTTTGATAGTTTGAGTGATATCATCTGGAGTTAAATGCAAAGTTGACTTATCAACTTTAAGATCTAAACGATGATTCATCTTCATTCTTCCTACATCAGATAAGTCATATCGAGCTGGAGTTAGAAGTAAATTATCAAAGAAATTTTTTGCAATTTCAATAGATGCAGGAACTTCTCCTAGTCTAATTGCCTTGTAAATGTCGTAAGTAGCATCTTTTTGATTTTGATTTTTATCAACCAAGATTGTATTAAATAAGTAAGGCCCAATATTTGATTTACTTGGATTGATTACTGATACTGATTTGAAATTTAATTTAGTTAAAACTTCTAAACTTTCAGAGGTTACTAGACTACCGGCCTCTAGAAGAACTTCACCTGTTTCGGCATCAATTAGATTTTCAGCCATTACATAACCAAGTAAAGTGTCATCTGTTAAGATATAACTTTTAAAATTTTCATCTTCGAGCTTTTGTAGGACTTTTTTGGTTATTTTAACTTCTTCCTTAACGCGAACTTCGCCTGTTTCAGCGTCGATAAGGTCGTGAGTTAATTTTCTTCCAATAAAATTGTCATGGTCAAAGCTAGAAGCCCAACCATTTTTAGTTGAAAAAATGCTGATTTTACCATAAAAATCACCAATAATATCTTCGACACTCATTCCCATAGCTTTTAGCAATGTGGAAACTGGGATTTTTCTTTTTTTATCAATTCTAAAATAAAGTATGTCTTTGGTATCAAATTCAAAATCTAACCAAGATCCGATGTGAGGAATTATTTTTGCAGTATATGCCTTAGATCCTGTAATTTTTACATGATCACTATCAAAAAATACACCTGGTGCTCTACGCATTTGAGAAACAACAACCCTTTCGGCACCATTAATTATAAAGCTACCACTTTCAGTCATCAAAGGAATATCGCAAAGATAAACTTCTTGCTCTTTAATAGTCTTAACTTCTTTTATTTCAGATCCTTCCTCAACATTCCATAGAACTAATCTAAGTTGGACTTTTAAGGGAGCAGCATAGGTTCTACCTGATGAAAGGCATTCACCAGGATCGTATTTTGCCTCACCTAATGAATATTTAATGAATTCTAAAGTAACTTTGTCGCTAGAGTCGGACAGTGGGAAAAAAGATTGAAATACTGATTCTATCCCAACAAGTTCTCTTTTTTCTGAATCAACAGAATCTTGTAGAAATTGTGAATATGATTTTTTTTGCAATGATACTAGATGAGGAATTTCCTCTTCATAGCGATTATTGGCAAATGTTTTTCTGAAAATAGAAGAATTGGTATGACGGATTGGTTTCACTGTGACTAACTTTATTTGTTTTGATACAAAAATGAGAACGAGAAACTATATTTTATTTTTACAAGGTGATGACCTTAACCTACAGGAAACCTCATACACTCAGACAATTTTACAAGTTTCAAGTAGTCTGGGTATGTTAACAAGACTCTAAAACTACGATAAATTCACTAACTGATTAGCTAATGAATTTAACGAAAGGACCTTAAAATATGTAGAAATAAAAAAAACAGCACCAGAATTTGATGCTGTTTCAATATACTAAAACTAAGCTAGTTCAACTGTAGCACCGGCTGCTTCAAGTTTTTTCTTAATTTCTTCAGCTTCATCTTTTGAAGCGCCTTCTTTGATAGTTTTTGGAGCAGATTCAACAACAGCTTTAGCTTCAGTTAGACCAAGACCAGTAATGCCTCTAACTTCTTTAATAACGTTGATTTTATTTGCACCAAAAGATTTCAAGACAACATCGAATTTATCTTTTTCTTCAGCAGCGGCGACTGGAGCAGCAGCGGCAGCGGCGACTGGAGCAGCAGCAGAAACACCCCATTTTCCTTCTAACAATTTACTAAGCTCTGAAAGCTCAAGAACTGTTAATGCGGATAATTTTTCAGAAATTTCATTTAGGTTTGTAGACATTTTTAGTTACCTTAAAAAGTTGTTGTTAAAAGTTAAAAAGAGAAAATTATTTTTTGGAATCAGTGTAATTATTAATAACTGATATGATTCCAGTAGCAGGAGCATTCAAAACCCTGACAAAATGAGATTGCGAACCTTGCAACACACTTAAGAAAGAAGATCTTACTTCTTCTAAAGATCCTAATTTTGATAGGTTATCGATCGCATCTTGCGATAGAATTGATTTATTCAAATAGCCGATCTGAATTTTAAGAGATTCGTGCTCTTTCGCGGAATCAGTAGCAATTTTTGCAAGAGAAACTATGTCGTTTGTGTAGCAAATCGCAGTAGGACCTGTTAAATAAGGAGTTAAAACCTCCAAATCAGAATCTTTAATCGCGACTTTTGCTAAAGTATTTTTGATAATTTTTAATGATACACCTTTGGATTTAAGGTTTAATCTAAAATCAAATAATTGTTTATCAGATAATCCTCTGTAGTGAAGTAATAATACAAAACTACTTTGAGTCAAAGACTCTCTCATTGAACTAACTAAATCAGCTTTTTGTGTTCTATTCATTGTAAAAATTTAAACTAATTATTTAACTCGAAGTTATAGAGACTGGGTTGAAACTTTAACAGCTGGGCCCATTGTACTATTAATGTAAAAATCTTTAATAAATTTACCTTTTGAAGCTTCTGGCTTAGAGTCTTTTATTGCTCTTATTACAGCTTTAAGATTTGCAAGCAATTTATCAAAATCAAAATCTACTTTTCCAACCAAACAATGTAATGTTCCGGCTTTGTCATTCTTGAAATCTACTCTTCCTTTAAGGGCATCTTCAATAGCTTTCTTAATATCAGTAGTGACAGTGCCATTTCTTGGACTTGGCATCAAACCGCGTGGCCCGAGTTTTTTAGCAACTTTACTAATTTTTGACATAACATCTGGAGTAGCAACGCAACAATCAAAATCTAAAAATCCACCTTCTATTTTAGTAACTAAATCTTCAAGACCAGCAAAAACTGCTCCAGCATCTAAAGCTATTTTTTTAATTTCATCATTAGCAGCAAAAACTACAACTCGGATCTTCTTTCCAGATCCATTAGGAAGAACTAAAGATCCCTTAACCATTTGATCTGACTGCTTAGGATCAATACCGAGATTAACTGCGATATCGACAGATTGAAGGATTTTTTTTCCTGAAGACTTACTTAGTTCTATAACTTTTTTTAGAGCTTCTTCTAGGTTTAGAACCTCAAGATCCGAAGCATTGTTTTTTTTATCTTTAGACATAAATTTGATTTAAATTATTCAACTACTTCAAGACCCATAGAGATGGCAGAGCCAGTAACCATTTTAATACAAGCTTCTTCTTCATCTGCGTTCATATCAACTAATTTCTTTTTGACAACTGCAATGATTTGAGCTCTGGTAATTGTTCCTACACTTTCTTTTCCTGGACTAGAAGATCCTTTAACTAGTTTAATTTCTTGTTTAATTAAGTAAGAAACTGGAGGTTGTTTGGTTGTGAAAGTGAAAGTCTTATCTTTATAAGCTACGATTGCGACAGGAATTGGGGTTCCCGCTTCAAAATCAAATTTCATAGCATTAAATTGCTTACAAAATTCCATGATATTCAAACCTTTTTGACCAAGTGCTGGTCCAATTGGTGGAGCTGGATTAGCTTTACCGACTGGGACTTGTAGTTTGATTAGACCTAAGATTTCTTTTTTACTTTTTGACATAATTTTTTATCGCCAACTATTGGTAATGGGGGTTGCTTGATCATCATAAAATGATCAATTTAAAAAATTGCAGGCGGTTAAATTTACTGATGAAATTTAATTACGCAAGCATTAATTTCTTTTTTCTACGAAACTTTCTCAACTTGATTAATGTCCAACTCTACTGAGGTTGCTCTACCAAAGATTAATACTGAGATTCTAACTCTTTGTTTTTCAGCGTCGTAATTTTCAACAGATCCAGAAAAGGATTCGAAAGGACCTTCAATGATGTTTAGACTTTCTCCAACTTCAAATATTTGGGCTTTACTAGTTGAAACACTTTCAACACTAATTAGTGAGAAGATGTCTTTCATTTTAGATTCTGCTACCGGCTGTGGATTATTTTTAGTACCCAAAAAGCTCATTGACTTAGGAATAGCATTAATAATATTATAAGCGTCACTATTGAGGTTAGCCTTAACAAAAACATATCCTGGGAATAATTTTTGATCTTCTTGAACTTTTTGTCCTTTTTTGATTTTAACTATTTTCTTACAAGGCACTATCGCTTCGGAAACTTCTTCCCCTAAAGATCTACCAATCAATGATGTAATAGAATCGGCAATTTTTTGTTCTTGCCCAGCCATTACATTTAATATATACCACTTATGTTCCATCTGAATTTATAAACCGAATAAAATTTTAATAATTTTTGAAATCAAGAAGTCAGCTGTCATTATTAATAATGCAGAGATAGTAATTGCAACCAATATAGTGATGGTCGTAATATACATTTCTTTTTTAGATGGAGTTTGCAGTTTTTTTAATTCCGCGATGACATCTTTAAAAAATAATAACATCTAAATTTGACTAAATAATTAATAGGATTTCTGCTCTTTAGCGAAGAT
>JBLHNE010000052.1:0-9219 GCA_047619265.1 Rickettsiales bacterium
GAATGAATTAATCTCATTAATTCTAAAAATGCCAGTCGATTTATTATGGAATGGAGGAATTGGAACTTATGTTAAAGCTAGTGATGAAAGTCATCTAGATGCCGGAGATAAAGTTAATGACGTCCTAAGGGTTGATGGAGATCAATTAAGGTGCAAAGTTATCGGAGAGGGTGGAAATTTGGGATTGACACAAAAAGGTCGTATCGAGGCGGATTTAAATGGAGTGCGCATTAATACTGATGCAATGGACAATTCAGCAGGAGTTGATTGTTCTGATCATGAGGTCAATATTAAAATCGCAATGACTTCAGCAATGAAGTCTGGAAAAATATCTTTAGATGAGCGTAATGAGATTCTTGAGCAAATGACTGATGAAGTTGCTCATTTGGTTTTAAATGACAACAAAAATCAAACTGGTGCAATATCTACCTCACATTCACACGGATATTTAAGTCTTGGTAATCAATCTCAATTCTTAAACAGTCTGGAACAGTCTGGAGCCTTGAACCGCGAGGTTGAATTTTTACCAACCAACAAAGAAATTGCTAAAAGACAAGCTGATAAAATTGGCTTAACTAGGCCAGAGCTTTGCGTTATGTTGGCTTACAGTAAGATGGATTTGTATCCGCAAATTCTAGCATCAGAATTAGCAGACGATCCTTATCTTGAGCCAGATTTATTTGCCTACTTTCCTAAATTGTTGCAGGAAAAATTTCCGGATGTGATCAAAAATCACCAGTTACGTCGTGAAATTATTGCCACCTCATTGACTAACTCAATTGTTAATAAAGCAGGGATTACCTTTGTAAATCAAATTTCTAGCGAAATGGGATTTTTACCAACTGATATTGTTCGTAATTATATTATAGCTTGTGATTCCTTTGGACTTGATGAGCTTTTAAAAGAAATCGAAAAATTAAGTGGAAAAGTTGATACTAAAATTCAGGCGCAGATGTTTGAAAGCATTAATAAGCTCTTAGAAAGAAGTGTGGTGTGGTTGCTCCGCTATCAACAAAAAATCGCCATCTCAACTGCGATTATTAAATATGGTTCAATAATTAATCAGTTATTTGATATTATCGAAGATATATTGGCTAAGGCTTCGCAAGAATCTTTTAATAAAAAAACCAATTACTATTTGAATGCTAATGTTCCAAAAGAATTAGCAAGAAAAATTGCTTCTTTAGAACCTCTAGCTTCAGCTTTAGATATTGCCGAGATTACCATCAAGTCCAATCTTAATATCAAAGCTATTGCTAAAATTTATTTTGAAGTTGGAACTAGATTTAATCTTAAATTGTTGCGTAGTAAAGCCTATGCAATTAACGTTGATGACTATTGGGAGAAACTAGCTATCAAAACAATTTTGGAAGATTTATATACTTATCAATCGAAGTTTACTAAACAAATAGTAGATTTTGCTTGCTCTGATAAATCTGAATGCTCACCCAAGGTATCAGTAGGTTCTTGGGCAAAACATCACCATGTTATGGTGCAAAGATATGACAGTTTTATTCATGAATTAAAAGAACAACCAAACCATAATTTACCAATGTTTGTTGTTGCTCTAAATCGAATAAAAGCATTGATTTAAATTTAAGCGGTCGTGGCGGAGTTGGTAGACGCGCAGCGTTGAGGTCGCTGTTCCTTTTAGTAGGAGTGGAAGTTCGAATCTTCTCGACCGCACCAAATTAACAAGTTAGTTAAGAGAAATAGTTTTAAGTAGGGAGTAAATCCTTACTTACTTAACACTTATCTAAGCTTATCACTAAAAAATAATAAATAATTTCTTAAACAAATGAAAATTCTAACTTTAAAAGAAACTGAAAGTAGCGAAAAAAGAGTAGCAATTACTCCAGACGTAATTTCCAAATATAACAAACTTGGATATGATATTTTTGTCGAATCTGGCCTTGGAATTGGCTCTGGAAATCGTGATGAAGACTACGTAAGTGCTGGTGCATCAGTAGTTGAAAATATTTCTGAAATTATTGCTGATATTGATATTGTTTTAAAGGTCGGTGCTCCAAGTGAGAAAGAGTTGAAAAAACTAAAAGGAAGTAAAAAAAATCTTGTTTTAGTTGGAATGTTGAATCCTTATCAAAACGAGGAAAAAAATAAGCTATATCAAGATCTTGAAATTAAAGCTTTCGCAACCGAACTTTTCCCAAGAATTACTAGGGCTCAATCAATGGATGTCTTATCTTCACAAAGCAATTTAGTCGGATATAGATCTGTAATTGATGCAGTATCTGAACTTGATGTTGCGGTTCCAATGATGATGACTGCAGCAGGAACAATTACTCCTGCCAAAATTATGATCCTAGGTGCTGGAGTGGCTGGTTTGCAAGCAATCGCAACAGCTAAAAGACTTGGTGGAGTTGTTAGTGCTTTTGATGTTCGTGCTGTTGCAAAAGAACAGGTTCAATCACTCGGTGCAAAATTTATTGAAGTTGCTGATGATTCAAATGCTGATGGTGAAACTAAAGCAGGATATGCTAAAGAAATGTCAGAGGAATATAAAAAGAAACAAAGTCAATTAATTTTTGATAACATTATTAAGCAAGACATTGTTATTACAACTGCTTTAATTCCTGGAAAACCAGCTCCAAAATTAATTACAGAAGAAATGGTTAAATCTATGAAAAATGGTGCAATTATCGTTGATATTGCGGCTGTTAATGGTGGAAATTGTGAACTTACTGAAGCTGGAAAAGTAGTAGAAAAATTCGGAGTCAAAATCATTGGCTATGATAATTTTGCTAGTAGAATTTCTAAAGATGCATCCAAACTTTATGCTAAAAATCTTTATAATTTTGTTGAACTATTGACTGATAAAGATGAAAAAAGAATCAACATTAACATGGAAGATGAAATCATTAAGGCATCTTTAATATCTTAAAATATTTTCTCAAAAGAGGGTTTTTGAAAAATTATAAATAAATAGTAACTCGTATTTATTAAAAAAATTGTGGTTAAAAAATTTACTTACGATTGTGATTTTGATGGAGAGAAGCACCCAGTTACTTTTTATATTGGCGATGCAGCAAAAGGTAATAATCCAATCTCCTTCCAAAGTTCTTGGCTCGCAAAAGAAAGAGGTGGATCAGTTCCTGCAGAATTAATGGACTCTTTAATGCGCCTTAAAGAGATTGCTGACACTCAAAAAGTTCCCTTTGAAGACATATGTGAATATGTTATTGATGAAATAAACCTTTCTAAGTCATCAGCCCCAAAAATATCTACTAAAAAAACGGAACCAAATACCCAAGATATAGAAAAAATCTCTAATCAAAATAAAGACAATTCGATTCCTAAATGAAAAATAAACATATTGCAGTTTTAATGGGAGGATGGCATTCCGAACGAGAAGTATCGATAAAAAGCGGGGAAGCTGTTTATGAGTCATTAATTCGCCTAGGATATCGAGCAACTAAAATTAATTTTGATAGAAAGATCGTTTCAAAATTAGATGAGGTTAATCCTGATATTGTTTTTAATGCCCTTCATGGTCATTTTGGTGAAGACGGTAGAGTTCAGGGCCTGCTTGATATTCTTAATATTCCCTATACTCATTCTGATCTTGCTGCATCTGCAATTTCAATGAATAAAATTCTTACCCATGAGATTTGTTCAACTTTCGACATAAAAGCTCCAAAATCATCTTTAATCACAAAAGGGGAAAACGATGATAATCAGGAAATCATCGAAAAAATTGGTAAATCTTTTGTAATAAAACCAATTAATGAGGGATCTTCTGTTGGGGTTCAAATATTCTTAGAAGGAACGGAGTTTGATATAAAAAACTTCGATTGGAAGTATGGCGATCAAATGATTGTTGAAAAATATATTTCTGGCCAAGAAATTAACGTTGCTATAATGGACAACAGGGCTCTTGGGGCAATTGAAGTTCGTCCTAAGAACTTATTCTATGATTACGAATGCAAATATACCGAGGGAATGACTGATTATATCATGCCTGCAGAAATTGATGCTGATAAATATCAAGAAGCTTTAGATTTGGCCTTAAAATGTCATAAAGCAATGGGCTGTTCAGGAATTAGTCGTGTAGAGTTTATTTTAAACAATAAAAACGGAGGCGATAATCAATTCTATTTTTTAGAAATCAACACTCACCCAGGATTTACTTCTAACTCTCTAGTTCCAAAAATTGCTGATTATTGTGGAATATCTTTTGATGATATTGTTGAATATTTAGTTTCTTCGGCAAAATGTGGAATATAAAAATCTCTAAAATCAAAGCCTTTATAATCAGCCGCCCGACGGTTAGGCTGGTTATTTTATTTTTCCACAACAAGGTTTTTCATTATCTTAAATACTTCCTCTACTTTTTAACCATAATTTTCGTTGTTACAGTTCTTTACGTATCTTTTTTCAAAAAAGATACCCTGTGGCAAGTTAAAGCTCTTTTAGTTAGTTACAGCTACAAAATTATTAATTATGGAAATAATTACAGCGAAATCAAAATTTCTGGCAATAAATATACTGATTATGAGGATATTGCTGAAATAATTAGAAAAAAACTGGTTGAAGGTGGAGATATAAATAATCAGGTTTTAATTACCGATCTTAAAAATAAAATTGAAACCTTCCCTTGGGTGAAAGAGGTGTTAATTATCATAAGTTTGCAAGGAACTTTAAATATTTCTGTTGTCGAGCATGAGCCTTTTGCGCTTTGGGAGGGTGATGAAAAATATATCGTTAGTAGCGATGGGAAGTTGGTAGCCTATTTAGGAAAAGAAAAATTTCATGATTTAATAATTCTTACAGGAAAAAATGCTTATAAAAATGTTAGATTGCTTTTTAGTATTTTGGCTATTGATCCAGAAATAAGCAAAAATGTTTATTCTGCAACTTGGGTTGGTGGTAGAAGGTGGGATATTAGATTTAAAAATGGATTGCTAGTTAAATTACCTAGCAACAATATGAATTCCGCTTGGGATAATCTTGTAGTATTTTACAATACGCCAGGAGCTTTAATTGGTCTTAATGCGATTGACTTAAGAATCAACAATAAAACTTATCTAAAATATGATTCCAGCTCAACTCAAGAATTGATAAATCCTGCTTCAAAACTTTAAGCAAATAAGTGGTTTTCAAATAACAGTTCTGCAGTCTGCTTAATTTTAAACGCTACCGAAAACATCAAACTAACTTTACAAAAAACATAGACAATTTTGCAACTGCCAAATAATCTAACAAACATACTGGTAGTAAATATTGGGGTAACTTATAAAAAAATTACCAAAAATAGACGCGATAAGAAAAATAATAAATACTAAAAATATGACAGAGCAATATACAGAAGTTACAAAAACATATTGGGGTAAAAGAATTTCCGGATCATTCTTCGGAATGATTTCTGGTTTTGTTTTAGTTGCCGCATCACTGATGTTGTTATGGTGGAATGAGGGCAGATCTGTAGACAGAATGAAAACTCTAGATAAAGGTCAAAGTTCCGTAATATCTGTTGATATTAATAACATAGATTCTGCTAACACCGGAAAGTTAATTCATGTTTCTGGTCAAGCAGACTCACAAGGAAATGTTCAGGACAGCATTATTGCTGTATCGTTAAATGCTCTTAAGATGCAAAGAACAGTTCAGATGTATCAATGGCAAGAAACCTCTCGCACCGAAACAGCAATAAATACTGGTGGTAGTGAAACCCAAGAAACTACATATGAATATAATCAAAAATGGTCTAGCGACATAATAAATTCTGAAAAATTCAAACAAAGCCAATATCAAAACCCTGCTTACATGCCAGTAAAGAGTGTAATTGATGTAGCAAAAAATATTAAAATAGGAGAATTTAAATTATCAAAAATCTTTGTTGATAAGCTTAATCAATATTATGAATACCCCGTTACTAAAGAAATATATGAATCAATGAGCGCGGATTCTAAGGGAAAATTTATTCTTGATGGCGATCAATTATATTCGGGGCAGGGCGATTCATCCAATCCGCAAATTGGCGATATTAAAATAAACTATCAAATTATATATCCTTATGAAGTCACTCTAATTGGAAAGCAAGAAAGAGGTGGAATTGTGGCATTTCAAGATGAATCAGGATCCATAAGTTTGATTAGCGAGGGATATGTTGGTTCAGAAACAATGTTTAAGGAGGCTGCTCAATCTAACAATATTCAAACTTGGTTGATCAGAATCGGTAGTTTTATTTTGATGAATATTGCCATAGGAGTGATTTTAAGGCCTATAAGAGTTTTGGCAGACGTGTTACCATTTTTAGGTAAAATCATTGGCTTTGGAACAAAAACAATAGCTCTTATAATATCAATTATATTGACTTTATTAACAATATCTATCGCTTGGATTTTTTATAGGCCATTATTAGCTATCGTTCTTATAGCAATATCTGGGGCAGTTTTCTTCTGGTTTTTAAAAAAAGACAAAGATTCAAAAAAAGTCAGCAAATGATTGATTTGATCCTTTTTTTAAAAATATAATTACATACGAAAAAATTAGTTCCAAAATTTAAAACTAGTAAGTATATTGCGTTGTTTCTAAGGTTTAGTAATAAGCTTATAGCTATTATTGCAAAAAATTTATCCAAAAACCTAAATAAATTAGCATAAAAATTTCATCTAAGAATAACCTTCTAGATTGAAATTTTATAGAAAATCATATTAAAATACTTACTTATTCATCATCAATTTAATTAACTAAATCAATGAAAATCAGAATTAATATTACTTTAAAGAAAGGTGTTTTAGACACTCAAGGAAAGGCTATTGAAAATGCTTTAAATAAGAATTTAGGTTTCGAACAGATTTCTGAAGTACGTCAAGGGAAAGTGATTGAAATGGAACTTGATGAAGAAAATATGGATAAAATTCAAAAAATTGTTGATGAAATTTGTGACAAATTATTGGTTAATAAAATCATCGAAAACTATTCTTTCGAGGCAATTAACTAAAATAGTACTCCTTATAATTCGCCACTAATCACTCATAATTTATAATTTAAAATGAAGTCAGCAGTTATTGTTTTCCCAGGTTCCAATTGCGATCGTGACGCGGTTGTCGCTCTTGAAAAAGTTGGTAGTAAAGTTGAAAAAATTTGGCATCAAGAAACGTCAATTCCAAATGATTTAGATTTAATCATCGTTCCGGGTGGTTTTTCTTACGGAGACTATTTGCGCAGCGGTGCAATGGCGGCAATTTCTCCCATAATGCAAGAAATTAAAAAAGCGGCTAATAAAGGTGTTAACATTTTGGGAATTTGCAATGGTTTTCAAATTTTAACCGAAAGCGAACTTCTGGATGGAGTTTTGTTGCACAATAAAAATAAGAAATTTATTTGCAAAAATGCTCATTTGAAGGTTGAAAATAATCAAACCAACTTCACTGCTAATTACCAAAAAAACCAAGTAATTAACATTCCAATCGCCCATATGGATGGTTGCTATTTTGCCGATGATTCTGTTTTAAAAACACTAGAAGATAATGATCAAATTGCCTTTAAATATTGTAGTTCTGATGGTTCTTTGAGTGAAGATTCTAATCCAAATGGTTCAATGAACGACATTGCTGGAATTTTTAATAAAAATAAAAATGTCCTTGGAATGATGCCTCACCCAGAAAGAGCAATTGATGAACAAACCGGATTAACCAGCGGACTTTTAATGTTTGAGGGGTTGCTTAATAAATTTAAATAAATTAAAAAACTAAAATAACCAAAATCTAAGTATTTTTTAATCACCACTTAAAAAACAATGTCTAAATTCACCTCTTGCAAGGCTCTGCAAATTATCGCCATTCTTCTATTTTTCAATAACCAATCCCTAGCTCTAAATCTGGTTGTTTCCACCGAGGAATTCACCAATGTCGACCTATCTTTAGAATCTTCAACCTCGACCTTAATCCTAGACCCAAGCGGTGTTTTGAATGGAAATATAACGATGGGAAATTCTTCTCAATCCACCATTTTTAATGGAGGAATTTTAAATGGAGAAATTGACGGCGCTGGAAAAGTTACTATTGCAAAAAACGTAAGTTTGTTGGGTGATATTGGCACTAATAGTTCAATTAGCTCTTTAGAAATTAATTCTGGAACAACTTTAAGCGCCAATAATAATAATATTTCCATACAAACTGCCGCAGGATCTATTGCTTCAATTTCAATTGACAGTGGTGGAATTATAAATATTGGCGGAGGTTCAATTCTGGCAAGTTTAAAAGGCGAGAATGATAATGTCGGAACGGTTAATTTTAATGTCAATAATACTCTGCTTGGCAACGTTGGAACCAACTCAGGATCTTTGTTGCTAGTTAATATTTCTGATGGAATAATTTTAAATAGCTCCAGTAAAAATATTAATGCTAATTTGATTCAAATTGGTTCTGGGGCAAATTTGAATTATGGCAAGGGAACTATTACTGGTGCAGTTGAGGGGATTAATTATGGGCAAGGAACCTTTACTTTTACCGAAACAAAAACCACCAATTTTGCAATTGGTCAAATCAATGCTTTATCTTCAATTAATGTCGCAGACTCCAAAACCATAACTCTAGGCGGTAATATTTCTGCTGACGATATTTTTATTGGCGGAAAGATTAATTCTAAAGGTAAAAATATTTCTGCCAACAATATCGCCATTACTGATGGAGCAACTCTCAATATCGACTATCTTTCCAATGTTTATGGATCAATTAACGGCGATGAAAATGGAAATGGTGTTGTGCAATTTTCTGGAGCAGGAAACATTACCTTGCCATCTGCTCTTGGCTTAACACGCAAAATAGCTGAGGTAGATGTTTTGGACGGAACAAGTTTGACGATGAATAACGACATTAATGCTGATAAAATTGTTATTGGCGATGGTTCTAGTGGATCGCTTATTCAGGAATCTGGAACTTTAGGATCTGATGAGAATTCAGAAATTCGCTTAGCTGAAGGAGGAATTTTGAATTACAATGGAGGAACGATTAATGGCGAAATTTATGGAACTTCTTCAGATAAGGGAACTTTTAATGTTAATCATGATTACGTAAGTGATTTTGAAATTGGGAAAACCTATGATCTGGCTAATTTAAATATCGCAAGCGAAATAACTTTAACTGCCAATTACAATCTTTCAGTTAATAATATTTTGGTGTCAGGAAATTTGGATTTAGGAAATTCATCAAAAGAAATTGATGGAAATATTTCAACTTCTGGCGGATCAGCAAC
>JBLHNE010000053.1:0-9017 GCA_047619265.1 Rickettsiales bacterium
GTTCTTTTTAAAAAATGGGGCGGCAACGAAATTAAAATCGACGGTAAAGAACTAGTAATCATGAAAGAATCTGACGTTCTTGCCATCATCAATTAATAACTAATAATTAATAACTAATAATTAAATAAAACTATGTCTGCAAAAGAAATTCTATTTGGATCAGAAGCTAGATCAAAAATCTCCGAAGGTGTCGATATTATTGCTAACGCAGTAAAAGTTACTCTTGGGCCCAAAGGTCGTAATGTGGTAATCGAAAAATCATATGGTTCACCGCGCATCACTAAAGATGGTGTTACAGTTGCTAAAGCAATTGACGAATTAAAAGATGGCTATCAAAATTTAGGCGCGCAAATGATCAAAGAAGTTGCTTCTAAAACCAACGACATTGCTGGAGATGGAACCACAACTTCAACTGTTCTTGCTCAGGCAATTGTTCGCGAAGGAACTAAAGTTGTTGCCGCAGGATTAAATCCAATGGATTTAAAAAGAGGAATAGATTTAGCAACTAACGCTGTTGTTGAGCATTTAAAAAAATCTGCCAAAAAAGTTGTTAATCAAGAAGAAGTTGCTCAAGTTGGAACAATTTCTGCTAATGGCGACAAAGAAATTGGCACTAAAATTGCTGAAGCAGTTTTTGCAGTTGGACATGACAGCCCAATTACTGTTGAAGAAGCAAAAGGTGTGGAATTTGAAGTCAGCGTGGTTGAAGGAATGAACTTTGATCGTGGCTATTTATCTCCATATTTTGCTACTAACGCTGAGAAAATGACTGTCGAGCTAGAAAATCCATACATTCTTCTAGTTGAGAAAAAAATCTCTAATTTGCAACAAATCTTGCCAATTTTAGAAGCTATTTCGCAAAGCGGTCGTTCACTTTTAATTATTGCTGAAGATGTTGAGGGTGAAGCTCTTGCGGCTTTAGTTGTTAACAAACTTCGTGGCGGCTTGAAAGTTGCAGCTGTTAAAGCCCCTGGATTTGGTGACAGAAGAAAATCAATGCTTGAAGACATTTCTTGCTTAACTGCGGGTCAATTAATTTCTGAAGATATCGGCATGAAATTAGAGTCAGTTACTTTAGAGCAATTGGGTCAAGCTAAGAGAATTATTATCACTAAAGAAGACACTACAATTGTTGACGGTGCTGGCGTGAAAGCCGATGTTCAGGCTCGTTGCGCTTCAATTAAAAAGCAAATTGAAGAAAGCACTTCTGACTACGATTGTGAAAAAATGCAAGAAAGACTTGCTAAACTTTCTGGTGGTGTTGCCATTTTAAAAGTTGGCGGAACTACTGAAACTGCAGTTAAAGAAAGAAAAGATCGCGTTGAAGATGCACTAGCTGCAACTAAAGCTGCAATGCAAGAAGGTATTGTTGCTGGTGGTGGTTCTGCTCTTCTATTCGCAGTTTCTTCTCTAGAAAATCTTAAAGGTGAAAATGAAGACCAAAATGCTGGTATTCAAATCATCCGTAAAGTTCTTCAAGCTCCAATTCGTCAAATTGCTGAAAATGCTGGTTTTGACGGCGCGGTTGTTGCTAACGAAGTTTCTTCTAAAAAAGATCAAAACTACGGATACGACGCACAAAATAATAAATATGTCGACATGTTCAAAGCTGGAATTGTTGATCCTGTAAAAGTAGTTAGAACTGCTTTGCAAGACGCTTCTTCAATCGCTTCATTATTAATTACTACTGAAGCTGTGATCATTGAAACCAAAACCGAAAGCGCTCCTGCTCCTTCTGGAATGGGCGGCGGAATGGGTGGAATGGGCGGATTCTAATTCTGTTTTTATCCAAACTACTGTTTAGAAAAAAGGGTGAGACTTTTAAGGTCTCACCCTTTTTTATGGTTTTATCTATGGCTTTTCTATGGATTTTCTATGGATTTTCAGGGTTTTTATCTGAAGATATTGATGCTTTTTGACAATATTAGAACTAGTGTTTTTGGCGCTCTATTGCCGATGTCCCGACAAAATATACAGATTTTGGCAGTATTTTGTTTAGTCCTTGGTGCCGGTCGTAGTTTGTAACTGCGATCCTTCGCTCATTAAAATTATTAACAAAATACCAACCTAAAGTTTTAATTTTCTGATTTTTAACAAATAAAAGTCGCGGTTAAAAACTACGACTAGCCGAAAACTGCTTAAAATCTAAAGACCCACAAAGTTAATTTATTCTTGTTTTAAAACCAGCGCCCAGCCCAATTGAAAATTGTGAGAATTTTTACTAAAAATATGGGGTGCAATATTAATTGGTTCCAGAATTTTTATTGGGTTGGTGATTTTGTCCTTAAATCGCTCCGGCAAATTTCCCCCTTCTTTTTCTGCGTCCCAAATTATTATTCCGCCTTTATTTTTCAATTCTTCCAAAGAAAGCCACATGGATTGTGTCTCATCCATATCTAGAAAAATACTTGGACTAGAATTTTTGGAGAAAAAATGAGCATTTCCACAAAGCCAAATTTCGCAAACCACAATTTCTAACGGCTCTTCGTAGTGCTTATTCCATTTTTGATTAATAGTTTTGGCCAGCAATTCGCCATTGAAAGTGCGTTTATTAACTTTCTTAGAAGTAATTAAATTAAGTTCACTGGCCACGTAGGCACCAGAATAGGCGGCCGTGGAAATGGCAATTGCCACAAAAATTCCGATGGTGAATTTGCGAATATTCTTCTTGCTGATTTGCGGTTTGAAATAATAAAACAAATAAACTCCGCACAAATTCCACAAGGTCGTTCCCCACATGTCTCGAATTTTGCTACCTGTCAGAAGTGAGGGCAGAATGGTCAAAAGGAATGGAACAAAGACCATGAAGAATAAAAATACACCAATCCTGCGATCTTTTAGCGTGTCAATGGGGTTCCCTGCAAGGCGGGGCGGCGACAATTCGCCGTTCTTTAAAAGAATATCCTTGTTCCCTGCAAGGCGGGGCGGCGACAATTCGCCGTTCTTTAAAAGAATATCCTTGTTCCCTGCAAGGGGCGCAGCAGGTGCTGTGTTCTTTAAAAAAAAATCACCCTTCTTAAATCCAAAAGCGACAAAAAAAGTCACGAGCGCAAAACCCATTGCGGCCATTTGAGCTAGAGAAAATGACAAAGGGTGGATCAGGTGATTGTAGTAATGATGATCTGAAACAGATCGATCCACGGCATATTGAATGGAAGGAAAATTGTTTTGGATCATCCAAATAACATGTCCAGCCAAAACCACCACGCCAGACAAAATAGCAAAATATGGCTTAATAGTCGCTAGTCTTTGACGGAAATCTTTTTCATAAATCATCATCAAAAAGATCGCCCCTGCAAGCAGTACAGTGTGATATTTGGTAATAATTCCAAGGCCAAGAAGCGCTCCTAGAATTGACCAATCGAGAATTTTATTTTTGTCCAAAGACTTCCAAGCATAAAGAATTGCCCAAGCCCAAAGCGCCATCATCAAAATATTGGTATTAAATTCGATGGAAGTGAAATTGTAGTAATAAACCCCTTCCAGCAAAATTGTTGCCATTAAAGCTTGTCTAATGGGCAAAAATAATTTCGCCAATTTCCACACCGCCACCATGGCCATGCCAACACAAACTTGACTTAAAAAATAAAGCACCCAAGAAGATTTTCCCAAAATTTCCACAGAAAAATGAGCTAGCCAATTGGAAAGTGGCGGATGTTTAAAATATCCTAATTGCCATTCACTGCCTAGTGCCACAGCTTCGAGAGTATCGAGATGTGGGTTGAAGCGAAAAATTAAGGGTAGGATTGTCCACAAAAAAACATGAGAAAATAAAAAGGCGTAGAAAATTTTTGTGCATTTTTGTAATGCGGGATCAAGGTTTATTTGGCTTTGAGACATTTTTTAAATTTATTAATTATCTGTATTGTATCTCGAATTTCAATATCTACCACTTAAAGTGAAGGATGACAATTTGAAGTAATAGTTTTAGCATTCACTTAAATTTAATCAAATCTCTTTTTACAAAATCTTAAGCAACATGGAAAATAAAACTAACTCTAACCAAACTAAGACTGATCAAACACATTTTGGATTTAGGCAAGTCGATGAAAACAAGAAAGCATCTCTAGTGGGACAAGTCTTCAGCTCGGTGGCTTCAAAATACGATGTGATGAACGACTTCATGAGCGCTGGCCTGCACCGCATTTGGAAAGATAAAATGATCGACCAAATTGCATTAATACCAAATGGGGAATATCAATCAATCGACGTGGCAGGTGGCACGGCAGACATTGCTTTTAGAATTTTAAAAAAAGCGAAAAAAGTAGGCGCTAAAATTAATATTGAAGTTTCCGACATTAATGAAGAAATGTTGGCAGTTGGAAAAGCCAGAGCGCTGGATAAAAACCTATTTTCTAATTTGAATTTTAAGGCAGCAGACGGCGAAAAATTGCCCTATTCCGACGCATCTTTCGATTTCTACACCATTGCCTTTGGAATTAGAAATTTCACCAATGTTCAAAATGGTCTAAACGAAGCCTTTAGGGTTTTAAAGAAAGGCGGAAAATTTGTCTGTTTAGAATTCTCCGAAGTAAGTAACTTGCCAATGGCCAAACTCTACGATCTCTATTCTTTCAACGTTATTCCTAAAATCGGCAAGCTGGTGGCTGGCGACGAAGATTCCTACCAATATTTAGTCGAATCAATTCGCAAATTTCCTAATCAAGAAAATTTCAAGAAAATGATTGAAAAATCAGGCTTTGAGAATGTTGGTTTTAAAAGCCTAAATGTCGGAGTAGTTGCCATTCATTTTGGAATTAAAAATTAATTACCTTTCCAAATCTAGCCATCTTCAAGTTGTCTTTAGAGATATTTATGTAAAGATTATTTTTGTGCTACCAGTAGCACAAAAATAGGTCTGCTAAAATGCCCGTTGAAAAACCAAGAAAAATACCTAGCTATAAAAGCTAATATCCTTCCTGTTTTTAAATTAAAATCTAATAAAATGAATATTGAACGCTACACCGATAAAACCCAAACTCTAATGCAACAAGCCCAAATGCTGGCTCTTTCTAATTCCAATCAAAAATTTCTACCCGAACATCTTTTAAGCTCCATGCTCGAAGATTCCGATGGAATGACTGAAAAATTGGTTAGTTTTGCTAGTGGTAATATTGATCTTTTAAAGGCTGAATCAGCTCAAATTATAAATAAAATTCCTAAAGTCGAGGGAAGTGGGGCTGGAAATATTACCATGTCGCAGGAAATGGCGCGGGTTTTAATGCTCGCCGAAAAATTGGCGGATAAAAATTCCGACCAATTCATCACCATCGAGCGTTTGCTGCAAGCAATTTTAGAAGACGACAAAAACGAGGCCGCAAAAGCTTTAAAAATTGCCGGAGTAAGCGCGCAAGTTCTTAAAAATGCTATTGAAAAAATGCGTGGCGGTCAAAAAGCCAGCTCAAAATCATCGGAAGGCAACTACCAATCACTAGAAAAATATGCCATCGATTTAACCAAAAAAGCTAGGGATGGAAAAATAGATCCTGTCATTGGCCGCGACGAAGAAATTCGCCGTGCCATGCAGGTTCTTTCCAGAAGAACTAAGAATAATCCAGTTTTAATTGGTGAACCGGGGGTTGGAAAAACCGCCATTGTTGAAGGGCTAGCGACCAGAATTATTAATGGCGATGTGCCAGAATCTTTGAAAGATCGCAAATTGATGGCTCTCGACATGGGCGCATTAATTGCCGGAGCCAAATTCCGTGGTGAATTTGAAGAACGCCTCAAAGCGGTTTTGAATGAAGTTGAAAATAACGACAATGTTGTTCTTTTTATCGACGAGCTACATTTGCTAGTTGGCGCTGGAAAAACCGATGGCGCCATGGACGCTTCTAATCTTTTAAAACCAGCTCTGGCGCGTGGAACTCTTCATTGTATTGGCGCCACCACGCTCGACGAATACCGCAAATACATTGAAAAAGACCCAGCTCTAGCGCGTCGTTTTCAAGCGGTCTACACCAAGGAGCCAACGGTTGAAGACACAATTTCAATTCTGCGCGGCATTAAAGAAAAATACGAAGTTCACCACGCCATTAAAATTAAAGATGCCGCTTTAATTGCCGCCGCAACTCTTTCTAATCGCTACATTACCGATCGATTTTTGCCCGATAAAGCCATTGATTTGATTGATGAAGCGGCCAGCGCCCTAAAAATTGAACTCGACTCAAAACCAGCCGAGCTAGATGAAATTGATCGAAAAATCATTCAGCTAAAAATTGAGTCAGGAGCGCTTAAAAAAGAAGATGACAAAGCCTCGAAAGAGCGTCTTAAAAAAATTAATGACGAACTTAAAGTTTTAGAAAAAAAATCTGCGGAAGATGGATCGCTTTGGCAAAGTGAAAAAATGAAACGCACCAAAATTAACGATTTGAAAAGCGACATTGAAAAAGCCAAATTTGAACTAGAAAAAGCCCAAAGAGAAAATGATTTAGCCAAAGCTGGGGAAATTTCCTACGGCAGAATTCCTGCACTTCAAAAAGAACTGGCCGGTTTTGAGGCTTCTGTTTCTAGCTCAATTATTAGAGAGTCGGTTTCGGAAGACGACATTGCGGCAATAATCGCCAAAACAACAGGAATTCCCGTCGATAAAATTTTATCTGGTGAGAAAGAAAAACTTCTCAAAATGGAAGATCATTTGCGCAAAAGAATTGTTGGGCAAGATGCATCGCTTAAAGCAATTTCTGATGCGGTGAGAAGATCGAGAGCTGGCCTTTCCGATGCGAATCGTCCGATTGGATCATTTCTATTTTTAGGCCCCACAGGAGTTGGAAAAACCGAAGTTTGCAAAGCGCTTGCCGAATTTATTTTCGACGATCAAAGCGCCATGCTTAGAATCGACATGAGCGAATTCATGGAAAAACACGCCGTGGCCAGATTAATTGGAGCTCCTCCTGGATATGTTGGTTTTGAGCAAGGTGGAATTTTAACCGAAGCCGTGCGCAGAAGGCCATATCAAGTTATTTTGTTCGACGAAGTTGAAAAAGCCCACAAAGATGTTTTTAATGTGCTTTTACAAGTTTTAGACGATGGAAGATTGACAGATTCGCAAGGGCACATTGTTGATTTTACCAACTCAATCATCATTTTAACTTCTAATTTAGGCTCTGGATTTTTAACCGCACTTGGCGAAGAAGAAAAAACTGAAAGCGTGCGCGAGAAAGTAATGGAAGAGGTTCGCGCTCATTTCCGCCCTGAATTTTTGAATCGACTCGATGAAATTGTGCTTTTCAATAAACTTAGTCGCAAAGATATTGAAGGAATTGTTCACACCCAATTTGCTCGTTTAGCACAAAGATTGCTGCTTAAAAATATTGCAATTGATCTAGATAAATCTGCCGAAAAATATTTAGGAGAAAAAGGCTACGACACAGTCTACGGCGCTCGCCCGCTTAAAAGAGTTATTCAAAGAGAGATTGAAAATATTTTAGCAGAGAAGATTCTGCGCGGCGAGATTGCCGATGGCACTAAAGTTCAAATTTCCGCTCAAGGAGAGGCGTTAGAATTTGCAGTTTCTTAAGGTTAACGTTTTGCTCAATAAATTTGGCTTCACTACCTAAAAGTCTTTTTTAGGAGCTCTCTCAAAAAGACTTTGGTAGTGAGACATTTGTGGTTTGTGGGCTTTAGGAGGATTCGGATAGCGGCTCAAGATTCAATATTCTTTATGGTCTGAATTGCCTGTGGGGTGTAGATTTCTAACATTTGTCTAATTACAAATTCGTAGGCCGCGGGAGATCTTTTTTCATATTTTTTCTGCAACTCAGCAGGAAAATGTTCAAGATCGTAAGGATCGGGAACGCCTTCTAAATCTGGTGCGTATCTAACAAATTTCCCTTCATATTCTGGAAATTCTTTTTTCATTTGCCCAAAAGACTTATTATTAACGCAAAAAATCAGATCAGCTTTCTCAATAAGTTCTCTGGAAACCTCGCGAGTTTTAGAGTCAAATATTGTTCCGCATTGCAATTTTTCTAGCAATGCAATTGCAGCCGGAGTTACATTTGGTTCAAGATTCTTAAACACCCCTGCAGATTCACAAATGTAACCTTCCCCGAGTTGATGTTTGGTTATTGCCGCCGCCATGGGCGATCTGCAAGTATTTCCAGCGCACAAAAATAAAATGAACATTGGTTTTCTGGAGGTTATTCTAGGCATCTTTATCTTAGGCATCTTTATCTTAGGCATCTTTATCTTAGGCATCTTTACCAATTTGTTTAATTTCCCATCGCAGCTCAATTCCGGTTTTTCCCTTAACTTTGTCGATCACCACATTGCCAAGATCAATTAAATCCTGCGCTTTTGCTTCTCCTGTGTTAATCATAAAATTGCAGTGTTTTTCAGAAATTTGAGCTCCACCAACCTTTAATCCTCGACAGCCAGCTTCGTCGACCAATTGCCATGCACTTCTTCCTCCAGATTCTATTTGATCAGGGTTTTTAAATGTGCTACCGCCAGTTTTTTGACGAATTGGTTGAGACGCTTCTCTCTTAGCAGCAAATTCAGCAATTTTGGCGCCAACTTCTTTGCTGGTTGATTGTTCAATTTTGAAAATTCCTTCAATAAAAATTAAGTTTTTCGGCAAAGAATTGCCCCGATATTTAAAACCAAAATCGGCATTATCAATTTCCAGAACATTGCCGTCAAAATCAATCGCTTTGGCCAAAATTAATGTTTTAGAAATGTCAGAATCGTAGCAACCAGCATTCATGGCAATTGCTCCGCCCACATTTCCGGGAATTGAAGACATGAATTCCAAGCCAGCAAGGCCGTTTATTTTGGTGAAAAGAGCGGCATTGAAGCAGAGATTGGCTGCCCCAATATTAATTGTTTTTTTTACGGAGCATTCGCTCCGCCCCGCTTTGCGGGGATCCCCATCTGCCAAAATAGTATTTTTCTGATTTAACTGAATTTTGGCAGATCCGTCAGAATTAGTATCAGTATTGGCATGAGAAATTTTGGCAAATTCTCGGCCTAATTTAATTACCACCCCTTCAATTCCGCCATCTTTAACAATTACA
>JBLHNE010000054.1:0-8840 GCA_047619265.1 Rickettsiales bacterium
TCTTTAACCACCCAAAATGACATTATGGAAGTTGCCAAAGTGAGGTAAGTTAGAAAATCGAATAAATTATTTTGCAAAAGAAACATCGTTAATATACTAAAAAGGTTAGTTAAATATTTAAATAGAGATGATATAAATATGCAATTAAAAAAATCTTTAAGAGAAAAAGTTTTGATTTCCAAGGAATATAAAATTTTTTCTTTGTGCGCAACATTGGCAATATGTTTTGCTTATGGATTGTTTTGTTTTATCGCCTATCAGAATCACAAAACAACTTACGATCAAAAACATCTATCGGTGAGCTATTCAATTGCCAATGGTTACGAGGTTTTTTTAGATAACATATTTAGACAGGCTGAATTTATAGGTCATAAAATTGAGGCAACTTCAAACCGAAATAGATCTCTAACTATTAGGCATTTACTAAAGAGAAATTTCAGCATGGGAATTGATCTTGATACTACTCTTCTTAGTAGTTGGGTTGAATTTAAATGGATGGCAAATGCAGCCAGTGAAAGTGAGGTTGAAAAAAAATATCCTTGGCGAATCAATTTTCATCCATTGCGAATGGATAGCCCCAATTCAAAAGATTCTTACATTCCAATCAGCTTTGGAGTGACAAATCGGGAAGGAAATTTTGTCGGCAAATTGGTGAGCAATATAAATATGTTTGAATTAACCAAATATCTTGGTCGTATTCTAAGTGACGAACAAATACATATTTTAATTTTAGATAAGGAAAAAAATATCATAGCACAATCGGCAAAGCCAATTCCTAGCGTTCCCAGAGACTTCTTTAAGAACTATAATTTTGAAAATGAAGCAGGAACTTTTGCCAAAAAATATGAATTTAACAAAATCACCTATTCAACCTACAAAAAACTCAAATCTTATCCTTTCGCCATTATTGTTGGGGAAAATAAGAATGCGATTCTCAAGCCACTTTTTACAACCTTAATCCATTATTTTGCGGTTCTAATTATAGTTCTGGCGGCATTTTTAATGATATTATCAAAATTCTATAGAAAAATTATCAACCCAATAATTTCCCTATCCGACTTCGCTAAAAGAATTTTAGAATCAGATGATAAAATCGAACACATTCCAGAAAAACACTCATTCGTAGAAATTAAAAATCTTTCCGAAGCTCTAAGAAAAATCAGCGATTATCAAACAGAAATTTGTCACTCCAATAAAAAACTAAACCAAAAAACCCAAGAATTAGAACGAATTAAACAAAATTTAGAGGAAAATTTACAAAAATTATCCAACTCCTATGCGCTGATAGATCAGTTCAATAATTCGGTGGAAGAAAAAGAGATAATTTCAGTAAATCAGTGCATTAATAATTGCCTGCTGATGCTTTATCCAGAAATATATTCAAGACAGTTGAAAATAGAAGAATCACTGGAAGATGGTGTTGAGCCAGAATTAGGGATGAGCTGCAACAAGCTAACAAAAATCATTTCCACCTTACTTTCCAGATCTTTTATGTTTTCCAAAAAAAGCAGCTCTATTCAAATCAAAACTGACAACACTATTTTAGAAGATAAAAATTACTTTTGCCTAACTATAGAAGATGCGGGAGTTGGTGATGAAAATTGGAGAATTAAAAATTCTGATAATAAGAAAATGGACGAGATCCAGATTCTAGTCAAAGATAATGACGGGATTTTGCACTGCATCAATAAAGATGACGGAGTCAAATATTGCCTGCTTTTGCTTCAGAAAAAAGAATTACAGAATGGAGCTGCGGCAAATAATGTTCATTATTTGTTTCCTGCCAATAACACTAATTAAATTATCAAGTATAACCTACGGGCACCCAGAACTGTTTTTATACCCCACTCCATCATTTTTATGTAAAATTGACTGTATACCTTCTTCTGAACTATTTTTGATTACATGTTTGATGTTTGAGAGAATAATTTTGGTCAATTACCAAAATCCTTGTAAATCAAAAAAATTTAAGGATCTCTAATAATAAATTCTTAAAATTTGGCAATCTTATTTAATTACCAATATTTGGAATATTTATGCTATTTCTAGAAAAATTATTTTCAACCTCGCAAATCAGAGAAATAGAGAATCACATTTATGATGTTCTAAAAATCGATGAATATAATTTGATGTTTGCTGCTGGTGAATCAATTCTAGACTTTATCTTAAAAAAAAATCTTAACAAAAATCAAGAAATCTATGTTTTTTGTGGGTCAGGAAATAATGGCGGAGACGGTTTTATTGTAGCGGCACTTTTAAAGAAAAATGGTTTTAAGGTTAATGTTATTGAGGTTGGTAATTTTCATAATCAAAGTGATATTGCAAAAAAAGCTCAGGAATTTGCATTAAATAATGATGTGAAATTATTGCCTTTCCATAAGGATTTAGAAATTAATGACGATTCTATTATTATTGATGCAATCTTTGGCATTGGATTAAAAGGAGAGGTTAAAGAAGACGCAAAATTCGCAATTCAAAAAATAAACAATTCCAAATCTTATGTTATTGCAGCAGATATTTCCTCTGGCCTATGTGCAAATAGTGGTAATATTTTAGGTGTCAGTGTTCAAGCTAACGCCACGATTACATTTCTTGGTTTAAAGCAGGGATTATTTTTAAATAATGGTTTGCAAGTTAGTGGAAAAATAATTCTAAGCAATCTTGGTGTTGAATATGGCACTTTCCTAGCTGGGCTAAAATCTAATTACAATATTTTAGATAAAAACAAGATTGAAAATCTCATTCCTCAAAGAAAAAAAGATTCTCATAAAGGAGATTTCGGTCATTTATTGGTAGTTGGTGGTCAATTGGGTATGGGAGGCGCCGTTCTAATGGCAGCAAAAGCAGCATTAAAAATTGGATCTGGTAGAGTTACTATTTTAACTAAAAAAGAAAATTATGGCGCCATTATCTCACATTTACCCAATGTGATGGTGGATTTTTATGAAAATGAGGAAGATTTAAAAAGGATCATTAAAGATAAAGATATCATAGCCATTGGTCCTGGACTTGGAAAAAGTGACTGGGCAAAGGAATTAGTGGAGTTTTTTATTAAATCAGATTTACCAAAAATAATTGATGCAGACGCCCTTAATTTAATAAGTGAAGGCAATCATATCGATTTAAAAAACTCAATCATTACGCCTCATCCAACAGAAGCCTCTAGATTACTTGGCCTTAGCACAAAAGAAATTCAAAATAATAGGGTGGATTCAATCAAGAATCTGAATAATAAATATAATTGCGTCAGTGTTTTAAAGGGTTCTGGCTCATTAATTTTTGATAATAAAAATTTAGTGATTTGCCCATATGGCAATCCTAAAATGGCAGTTGCTGGAATGGGAGATGTTTTAACCGGAATTATTGCAGGCTTTGCTTGTCAAAAACTTGATTTATTCTCATCAGCAATAATTGGTGTTTACGTTCATGGTTTAGCTGGGGATAAAACGGCAGAAAAAAACAATTGCCCAAGCATCTCCCCTCTCGATCTAATTGATAATATTTAGATCGATCCTATTAACTAAAAACAGCAGTTACAATTTATTTAAATTGTAAAGATCCACCCTTAACCGAAATCTTCAAACTTTGCCCATCTTTAATTTCACCACGCAGAATTTTATCCGCCAAAACATTTTCGATGTCTTTTTGAATTACTCGTTTTAGAGGGCGAGCACCATAGACATTATCAAATCCTTTATTGGCCAGATATTCTTTAGCTGCTCCATCTATCTCAATTTTGATTTTACGAAGCTCTAATCTTTTGGCTAGTCTGGCAAATTGAATGTCGACTATGTTAGTGATTTGATCGCGACTTAATTTGTTGAATAAAACAATTTCATCAAGGCGATTGAGAAATTCAGGGCGGAAATGGGAACGAACTTCACCCATCACCTGATCCTCGACTGTTGAGCTTTTTTCACCTTCTTTTAAATCAACCAAAAATCCAGATCCTAGATTGGAAGTTAGAATGATTATTGTATTAGTGAAATTAACCGTGTGACCTTGCGAATCAGTGAGTCGTCCATCGTCTAAAACTTGCAAAAGAACATTAAAAACATCACCGTGAGCTTTTTCAACTTCGTCGAATAAAATCACTTGGTAAGGACGGCGGCGAACTGCTTCACTTAAAACACCACCTTGGTCAAAACCAACATAACCTGGAGGAGCTCCGATCAATCTTGCCACGGAGTGACGTTCCATATATTCACTCATGTCAATTCTAAGAATTGAGCTTTCATCATCGAAAATAAATTCAGCCAGAGCTTTACAAATTTCGGTTTTACCAACTCCAGTTGGCCCCAAAAATAAGAATGAACCGATGGGACGATTAGCATCGGAAAGGCCAGCGCGAGATCTTCTAACTGCTGAAGAAATTGCCGTTAATGCTTCATCTTGACCAATGACTCTTTTGCGTAAAAATTCTTCCATTTTTAGCAATTTTTCTTTTTGACCAGAAATAATTTTATCTAAAGGAATTCCAGTCATTCTAGCGATAATGGCTGCAATGTCATCTTCATCGATTGATTCTTTGACTAAATCATTTGAAACCGAAGATTCCAGACCAGCTAATTCTTTTTGAAGTTCTGGAATTTTCCCATAAGAAAGCTCCCCGGCTTTGGCTAAGTCACTTTCTCTTTGAGCTTTTTCCAATTCGAATTTTGCTTCATCAATTTTCGATTTTAAATCGTTAATTTTGCTGCGCTTCATTTTTTCACTTTGCCAAGAAGAACTCATTTCATCAGACTTCTTTTCTAAATTTACAAGCTCAGCTTCAATTTTCTTTAAACGATCTTTCGAAGATGCGTCTTTTTCTTTTTTAAGAGCGCCAGATTCAATTTTTAGCTGAATGATTTTGCGATCAATTTCATCAAGCTCATTAGGCTTGGAATCTACCTCAATTTTCAGCGCACTGGCTGCTTCGTCAATTAAATCAATGGCTTTGTCAGGCAAAAAACGGTCGGTAATATAGCGGTTAGAAAGTGTGGCAGCTGCAATCAAAGCTGCATCTTTAATTATAATGGCGTGATGAACTTCATATTTCTCCTTAATGCCGCGAAGAATTGATATTGTGTCTTCAACTGTTGGCTCTGCAGTATAAACCGGTTGAAATCTCCTAGCTAAGGCCGTGTCTTTTTCGATATATTTGCGATATTCCTCCAAAGTGGTGGCGCCAATACAATGAAGTGTTCCACGAGCAAGAGCTGGCTTGAGGAGGTTTGAGGCATCCATGGCACCATCAGTTTTTCCAGCGCCAACAAGCAAATGAAGCTCATCGATAAATAAGATGACATTGTCGTTATTTTCAACTTCATTCAAAACTGCTTTTAAGCGCTCTTCAAATTCACCACGGAATTTTGCACCTGCAATTAATGCGCCCATATCTAGCGACATTATTTTGCGGTTTGCCAAACTTTCTGGAACATCACCATTGATGATTCTGGTTGCAAGACCTTCAACAATAGCGGTTTTTCCAACTCCAGCTTCGCCTATTAAAACTGGATTATTTTTAGTTCTGCGAGACAAAACCTGCATTGCACGGCGAATTTCTTCATCGCGACCAATTACTGGATCAATTTTTCCTTCCTTAGCTCTGGAAGTCAGGTCAATTGCGTATTTTTCTAAGGATTGATAAGTTCCTTCAGATGATTTCGAGCTGGCTTTTTGACCACCGCGAATTTTATCAATAGCATTTTTAAGAGCGCCGATTGTAACTCCTGATGACTTTAAAATTGTTGCTGCTTCATTTTTTCCATCTTCTAAAATAGCTTGTAGTAAGCGTTCCAAGCTGACAAATTGGTCAGAATTTTTATCAGCAATCTTCTCTGCCAACATTAAAATTCGTGCCATCTCCTGTGACATTGAAATATTTCCGGCTCCACTTCCTTCAACCTGTGGAATTTTATTTAGGCTTTGAGCAATTTCAGCTTTTAAAATTTGTAAATTTCCATCACAAAAACTCACTAGTTTTTGGGTCAGTCCATCGGCATCATCAAACATTGCTGAAAGTAAATGCTGCGGCAAAAACTTTTGATGTGAACTGCCAAGAGCTAACATTTGAGATTGTTGTAAAACGGATTGTGTTTTTTCAGTAAAGCGTTCGATATTCATTATTTTTATTTTTTAAAGATTAAAATTATTAAAAGCCCCTAATTGACTCAGATAAAATGCCACTAATATCAATTTTGTTGGAATGATGATTTATTGTATTACAGGTAATAATATCTTTGGTGCCGGATTGTTTTAATTGATCATAAGCATTATCGGCAAATACAGCATGTATTCCAATGCATATTGGTGGTTGCATTCTGGCGTTATGTAAATGTCCCACTGTTTCAATCATGGTTCTTGCGGTAGAAATAATATCATCAACTAAAATCGGGGTGTGATTTTTATATTTTTCAACATCAGGAATTGAAACTTCAACATCCTTATCGCCGCGCCTTATTTTGCTTAAAACTATGAAAGGAGATTCTGCTTTCTTTGCAACTTGTGATACCCACTGCTGGCTCTCCTCATCAGGCCCAATTAATAAAGGATTTTTAATATTATCTTTTATCCAATTAGCAATGGCATCTGATGCATGTAAAGTTTTTGCCGGAATAGAATAAATCTCGCTTAATGATTTATGGCGGTGTAAATGAGGATCAATAGTAATTAACCAATCAAATTGTTTTGAGAGAAATTTAGCAAAAATATTTGAAGTTACAGCCTCACCATCATTAAATCTTTTATCTTGCCTCATATAACCCAAATATGGAGTTACCAGACCAATTTCTTTGGCTCCAGATTCTTTTACTACATCAACAAAAAACATCAATGCCATGGCTTTCTGGTCAGGATTATCAAGCCCGCAAACCAGTATTATTTTTTTATTTTTAACGTCACTATTTAGCTTCACAAAAGACTCTCCATCTGGGAAATGTCTCACAGTTACATCCCCTAATTCACAATCAAGTTGCTGGCTAATTTTTTTTGCTAATTCCTGATATTCTGGAAAAGAAAATATTAATGTTTTAGTCATGATTTCTCCTTAATTTTTATGATTTCATCACTTTCTTCATTTAAATAATTTAAAACATATTCTAATTCACCTTCCGAGTCTGAATGTATGGTAAATAATACATCTCCTTGCTTTACCTCATCTTTAACAAAAACATGTAAATCAACTCCAGCAACCTTATCATTTGGTGCGCCAGCAAGCTTAGCAATAGTGGCTATATATCTATTGTCAATTTGCGTTACAATGCCATTTATTTTGGCTCGATAAGAGTGAGTATATTTTGCTTTTGCTATTTCCCTCATTCCGCCTTGGGCATTACATATTGCTTGAAATTTTTCCCAAGCGGCGCCGCTATCTAAAATATCAGTGGCAATCTGACACCCTTCTCCTTCTTTAACTTTTGGGGAGAATTCGATGATATTACCAGCAAGTGTGATTGCTCTTTGGCGTAAATCTCTTGGCGCATCTTTATTACATTTTAAAACGGATACAACATCACGAGCTTCAAGAGTTGGTCCAATTCCATATCCAACTGGCTGTGCGCCATCACTGAATATTACTTTTACAACTATGTTGAAAGTTACAGCAACAGATTCCAAATAGCTTTTTAGTGTATTGGCCATTTCCTCAGATCTAACTTTAGCAGTTGGACCAATTGGAATATCAATTAAGACATGAGTTGACCCAGCAGCTATTTTTTTTGATAAAATTGAAGCAATTAATTGCCCTTCGCTGTCTAAATTTAATGCTGTTTCTACGCGAATAAGAATGTCATCTGCTGGGCTAAGAGCCACAGAACCTCCCCAAACAATGCAGCCATTTTCTTTACCAACAACATCTTTTATAGATACGATATCTAATTTTACTGGAGCTAAAACTTCCATTGTATCTGCGGTTCCAGATGGAGAAGTAATAGCTCTGGATGATGTTTTGGGCATAGTCAGACCAAACTGCGCAACAATGGCGACTATTATTGGAGTAGTTCGATTCCCCGGAAGACCACCAACACAATGCTTATCAACAATAATATCAGAATCCCAACTCAAAACATCACCAGCATTTATCATTGCTTTAGTGAGATCTATTATCTCACCTTCACTCATGCGACCTCCAGCGCAAGCTGTTAAGAAGGACGATATTTGAATGTCAGAATATCTTCCCAAAGTTATATCTTTAATAATTTGAGTTAATTGTTCTTCTGAAAGTTGGTTACCGTAAATTTTAGAACGCACAAAACTTAAAGAACTCACAGTTTTGGCATGGGATATTGTTATTTCATCACCTTCACTAGCGCTAAGTAAATTCCAAGCATAATTTGAAAGACCGGCTTTATCATGCTCTAGAAAATCAGAATCAATGGTATTTAAAGTGGCAATAACCGATCTATCGCCAAGAGTGACCCTCAGTCTAGCATGAGTTTCAAACCCTTCTGATTTGCATATATCGCAATCTTTACGCATATAAATTACCGCTTCTTTATGGGTATTAATGCCTAATTTTCTTAAATGTAGAGTTGATTTTCTCATAAATTTACAAGTTCTTAGATTGAAGATATTCAGGAATCACAACATTCCATCCCAATTGTTTTTCAATCTTTGCCTTTAAATGATTTGCAGCCTCTTTTTCGCCATGAGTAATGAAAGTTGTTTTTGGGGCTTTTTTAAAATTACCTAACCATTGCAATATTTCTTCATAATCACTGTGAGCAGAAGTATTTCTTAACTCTTCAATTTGAGCCTTGACGGGATACATTTCTCCGTGAATTTTTATTAATTTTTCGCCTTTTAATAATCTATCTCCACGAGTTCCTCCAGCTTGAAATCCTGTAAAAAGAATAGTA
>JBLHNE010000055.1:0-8623 GCA_047619265.1 Rickettsiales bacterium
AATATGGTGCACCCGAAGGGATTCGAACCCCTAACCGCTTGATTCGTAGTCAAGTACTCTATCCAGTTGAGCCACGGGTGCAAAGACAAAATAGGAACCTAAACATAGTTAAGGAACCTTAAAAAAACTAAAATAATATTTTAGAAAAATTGATCTATTTGATCTTTTTTGGCATAATATTTTCGTATTAAGTAAAAATAATAGTGAAATTTCTGTGGGGAAGATTCTAAAAATATATTAGTTTTTAAAAGAATTATCAAAGAGTTTTCTCTTAAAATCTATAATAAAATTACTTATTTTATCCAAATCTAAACCCACATTTTCTTAAGTGCAAAATAAATTTTTTACTATTTAATTTATTGAGATTTTACTAGTTCTTTTTCTTTTTTTGCTTTTTCAGGAGTAACTGCTTTTTTAGCTTTACCAATTCCTAACTGAAGTCTAACTGCAGATTCAATTTCATCAGCAATCTTTGGATTATTTCTTAGGTACTCTTTTACATTCTCTTTGCCTTGACCAATTTTAGAGCCTTTATAAGCATACCAAGATCCAGATTTTTCTATGATGTCAGCGTTAGTTGCTAGACTTATTACTTCGCCAGTTCTAGAAACTCCTTCCCCATAAATGATTTCAAATTCTGCAATTTTGAAAGGTGGGGCAACTTTATTTTTAACTACTTTTACTTTTGTTTCATTACCTAGAACTTCGTCTTTATCTTTGATTTGAGCTCCTCTTCTGATATCTAAACGCACGGAAGCATAGAATTTTAGTGAATTTCCGCCAGTTGTGGTTTCAGGACTGCCAAACATAACTCCAATTTTCATTCTGATTTGGTTAATGAAAATTACTGTACATTGCGTTTTGGAAACCGATCCAGTTAGTTTTCTTAGTGCTTTACTCATTAACCTGGCTTGTAAACCCATCTGGTTATCTGCCATTCCGCCCTCAAGCTCAACTTGTGGAACCAGTGCAGCAACCGAGTCAATTACAATTAAATCAACTGCACCAGAGCGAACTAGGGTATCTGTTATTTCTAAAGCTGCTTCACCATTATCTGGTTGGGAAATGATCATTTCATCAGTATCAATTCCTAGATTTTTAGCATAAGTCGGGTCAAAAGCATGTTCAGCATCAATAAAGGCGCAAGATAATCCTTTTTTTTGAGCTTCAGCAATTGCGTGCAAAGTTAAAGTTGTTTTTCCAGAGCTTTCCGGTCCATAAATTTCAATAATTCGTCCACGCGGATAACCGCCAATTCCAAGAGCTAAATCTAGGGCAAGAGAACCAGATGGAATAACATCGACTTCAATAACTGGTCTTTGTCCAAGTTTCATTGCCGATCCTTTTCCAAATTGTTTGTCTATTTGAGCGAGAGCAGCTTCTAAAGCTTTTGATTTATCTGTCATAATTATAATTTTATTTTTAGGGTTAATATTTAGTGGTTAATAAATTTAAGATTTTGTTAATGATCCTTCAACTTGTTTAAGTCTTCTATCGAAATCATCGTAATTAGAAACATTTTTGGCTAATTTTTTTAAGTTTTTGATATTACACCAAACTCTCCAAAGAACAAATATCAAGATTAAGAACCCAGAACATAAGATTGCGAGAACAATTTTTACTATGTTTATATAGTAAGAAATATTATTTTTAATGTGTTTAATTTTGTTAATTGAATCCTCAGTTTCAGCAATTATTTTTTCAATTTTTTTAGTTTCGGAATCAATCTTATTTTTGTATTTCTTTATCTCACCATCAAGATCAGCCTTGTATTGATCCAATTCACCTTCAGCTTTTTTAACTATTTTATCGAATTTTTTTTCAATCTTAGAGCTAACATCTTTTGTTGAATCAGAAGCAACTTTTCCAACAATCTTGTCGAAATTGATTGCTGAAGATTCTTGGGCAAGAGAAAAAGTAAATAAAACCGATAGCAATACCGATAGGAATATTTTTTTCATAAGCTTAGTTAAAATTTAATTACAGACAAAATATGCTTATAAAAGATAAAGAGGTAATCTATTTAGGTACTTTTATGAGGAATTCTACAATTTGGTAGATAGCCTGATAAAAATACCTAAAAATACAGTTATTTTATTATAATGGTTACTATTTCAATAATTGAACCATGGTTTCGCCAAGGTTAGCAGGGCTATCAGAAACAGAAATTCCAGCTGATTTCATAGCTTCAATTTTATCTTCAGCACCACCTTGTCCACCAGAAATAATTGCTCCTGCGTGACCCATTCTTTTTCCTGGAGGTGCAGTTCTTCCTGCGATAAATCCTACACAAGGTTTAGAACGACCTTTTCTAGCTTCAGCTTTCAAGAACGCTGCAGCTTCTTCTTCATCAGATCCACCGATTTCACCGATCATGATCATTGACTGAGTTTCATCGTCAGATAAGAACATATCAAGACAATCGATAAAGTTAGTTCCGTTGATTGGATCACCACCGATTCCGATACAAGTTGATTGTCCAAATCCAGCTTTAGTGGTTTGGTGAACTGCTTCATAGGTTAAAGTTCCTGATCTAGAAACGATTCCAACTGAACCTTTCTTGTGAATATGTCCTGGCATAATACCAATCTTACATTCGTCTGGAGTGATAATTCCTGGGCAGTTAGGTCCGATCAATCTTGATTTTGATCCTTCTAAAACTTTTTTAACTTTTGCCATGTCGAAAACTGGAATTCCTTCAGTGATACAAATAATCAATTCGATTCCGGCATCTATAGCTTCTAAAATTGCATCAGCTGCAAAAGGAGGTGGAACATAGATGACTGAAGCATTGGCATCGGTTTTTTTTCTAGCATCCCAAACAGTGTCAAAAACTGGAAGGTTTAAATGTTGAGTTCCGCCTTTTCCTGGAGTAACTCCGCCAACCATTTTAGTTCCATAAGCCGCTGCTTGCTCTGAATGAAAAGTTCCTTGTGCACCAGTGAAACCTTGGCAGATTACTTTGGTGTTTCTATTAATTAATACTGACATTATTTTTTAAGATTTGATTTATTAAATTATTTTACCGCTGCAACGATTTTTCTAGCAGCATCGCCTAAATCATCAGCTGAGATGATTGCAAGGTCAGATTTAGCAAGAATTTCTTTTCCTAAATCAACGTTGGTTCCTTCTAATCTAACGACTAATGGCACTGACAAATTAACTTCGCGAGCTGCTTCTAAAATTCCGTTAGCGATAATATCACAACGCATGATTCCGCCGAAAATATTAACCAAAATTCCTTCAACATTCGGATCAGAAAGGATGATTTTGAATGCTGCAGTTACTTTTTCTTTAGTAGCTCCGCCCCCAACGTCAAGGAAGTTAGCAGGAGAAGAACCGTATAATTTAATTATATCCATTGTAGCCATTGCAAGACCAGCACCGTTTACCATGCAGCCGATTTTTCCGTCCATTTTGACATAGTTTAGATCGTAGTTTGAAGCTTCAACTTCCAAAGGATCTTCTTCTTCTAGATCGCGAAGTTCACGAATTTCTGGATGACGGTAAAGTGCATTATCATCAAAATTATATTTAGCATCAAGCGCGATGATGTCGCCTTCAGCGGTTTCAACCAAAGGATTGATTTCGATTTGAGAGCCATCAGTTTCAACAAATGCTTTGTAAAGTGAGAAGATTATTTTAACGAATTTTTTAAGTATATCACCTTTTAAACCAAGGGCAAAACCTAATCTTCTAGCATGAAATCCTTGAACACCGGAAGCTGTGTCAATAACAACAGTAACGATTTTTTCAGGGGTTTCTGCTGCAACTTCTTCGATATCCATTCCGCCTTCAGTAGATGCCATGAATACAACAGAATTAGTAGCTCTATCCATTACGGCAGATAGGTAATATTCTTTTTTGATATTTGATCCTGCTTCGACATAAAGTCTTTTAACTTCTTTGCCTTCAGGTCCAGTTTGGTGAGTGATCAAAGTTTTACCTAAGATTTCAGTGGCTTTTTCTTCAACCTCTTCAATTGATTTTGTGACTTTAACACCACCAGCTTTTCCTCTTCCTCCGGCGTGGATTTGAGCTTTAACGACAAAAATTTTATTGCCATTTTCTTGTAGTTTTTTAGCGACAGCAACTGCTTCTGGAACATTAAAAGCTGGGTAACCTTCTGGAACTGGAACGCCATATTTTTTCAAAATATCTTTGGCTTGGTATTCATGAATATTCATAAGAATTTAGTAAATTTTAATTGAGATTTGGAAAAAAAGAGCGCGAATAATAGGCAGGCGATGCGTTATTATCAAGTTTTAATTTGGAGTTTGGTGAGAGATGATCCTCTGCTTTGCTTAGGATGGTAGATCTTATTACTACCCTAAGCAAAACCTCTAATTTTTTACGCTAACAAAGCGTCAGTTTCTTCAACTAATTTTTTAACTGCACTTACTGATTTTTGGAACATTTCGTTTTCAGAATCATTTAATTTAACCTCAACGATTTTTTCCACACCATTTTTACCAATAATTGTTGGAACGCCGATATAAAGACCTTTAACGCCATATTCGCCATTTAGAAAAGCTGCAACTGGAAGGATTTTTCTTTTATCTTTTAAATAGCTTTCAGCCATTGAAACTGCGGAAGATGCTGGAGCGTAGAAAGCTGATCCGTTACCTAATAGTTTAACGATTTCTCCGCCGCCATCTCTAGTTCTCTGAACTATTTCAGCAATCTTTTCGTTTGTAGTCCAGCCCATTTCTATTAGATCTGGAAGTGGAATTCCTTTAACTGAAGAATAGCGAATTAATGGAACCATTGTGTCGCCATGTCCACCAAGAACAAAAGCGTTAACATCTTCTACTGAAACATTAAATTCTTTTGCTAAGAATAAGCTCATTCTTGAAGAATCAAGAACTCCAGCCATTCCAACAACTTTATTTGGTTTTAATCCGGATACTTTCTGCATTACAGAAACCATCGCATCAAGAGGGTTGGTAATAACGATTACAAAAGCATCTGGAGCATTTTCTTTGATTCCTTTTGCGACGGAAGCAATGATTTTAGTGTTAGTTGCGATTAGATCGTCTCTGCTCATTCCTGGTTTTCTAGCAATTCCGGCGGTTACAATTACTACATTAGAACCTTTAATATCTTCATAATTGTCAGTTCCAATCATTTTAGAATCAAAATTTTCAACAACAGAAGATTGTTCAATATCTAAAGCTTTTCCTGCACCAGTCCCTTTGTTGATATCTAAAATTACTACATCTCCTAAATCTTTTAGTCCAATTAAATGAGCTAAAGTTCCGCCAATATTTCCAGCTCCAACAAGAGCAATTTTATTTCTGTTAATCATTTTAGTTAATTTATTAATATTAAAGGGTTGGTAAAATTGAAAATAACCAAGGCATATTAATTTTTCCAATAGAAAAATTGGTTTGCTTTGGCGTTATTTTTTTAAGGATTTATCAATCAACATCAAAGTTAATTGGTCCAGAGCTTCTGCCGTTGATAAATTGATCAACAAATTCATTTCCTGATTTGTCGATGTCTTTCACATCGCCAAACCAAATTATTTTTCCTTCATAAAGCATAGCGATTTTATCAGCTATTTTGCGTGCTGAGTGCATATCGTGAGTTATGGTGATTGTTGTGGCTCCAAGCTCTTTGGAATTGTCAATTATTAAATCGTTAATTACGTCAGCCATAATTGGATCTAATCCTGTAGTTGGCTCATCAAAGAAAATTATTTCAGGGTTTGCGGCAATGGCTCTTGCAAGCGAAGCTCTTTTTTGCATTCCACCGGACAATTCAGAAGGAAAAAGATCGGCAACTTTTGAAGAAAGGCCAACAGATTTTAATTTCGAAATAGCAATCTCTCTGGCTTTGATTCTATCAATTTTAGCATAGTTAAGTAGTCGGAATGCTACATTCTCCCAAATTGGCAAGGAATCGAATAAAGCCCCACCTTGAAAAAGAAAGCCAAATTTTGACATTAGTTCATCGCGTTTTTTACCTTTAATTCCCGAAACTTCTTTGCCATCAATTTTAATACTTCCAGAAGTTGGTTGCATTAAAGAGGTAATTAATTTGATGCAAACCGATTTTCCAGATCCAGAACCGCCTAAAATTACCAAAGACTGACCTTTTTCCACTTCAAAATTAATCCCCTTAAGAACTTCTTTTGTGCCAAAATTTTTGGTTAATTCGGAAACGGATATTTTTGTTTGTGAAGATTGTTTTTCTAAAGACATTTACTTGGTTTTTTCTGAAGCGCTTATTTCACTTAATTTTTTTTCAATTATTGTTTTGATATCGCCAAATCCATGATAACCACTGACCATTTCACTATTGATGAAGAATGTTGGAGTTGAAGCTATTTTTAAGTTTTGCGCCGCTTGTAATCTTGATTTTAAGATTTTCTCTTGCAAAGATTTATTGTTAATACAGTTATCAAATTTCTCTTCGCTCATGCCATTAAGTTTAGCGATGGTCTTTAGTTTTTCAGAGAAATCTTCAGTAAATGCCCAAGATTCTTGAGTTTTAAATAATAATTTTATGAAGTCGTGATATTTTTGAGCGTCTGCATCTTTGTTTTCAACTTGACAAAGAGCAAGAACTGCTGCCGATAGAGCTGGTTGATTAAGTGGGAAATCGCGATATAGAAATTTTACTTTCCCAGTTTTAATGTATTGGCTATTTAATTTATCAAAACCATCTTGATAAAAAGTGGCACAATGAGGGCAAGATAGAGAAGCATATTCAATTATTGAAACAGGGGCATTTTTATCGCCAAGAAAAATATCGTTATCCGATATTTGAAGTATTTTTGATGCTTCATTTTCAATTAATAGATCTTTTATATTAGTTGAATTTTGAACTTCAGGAGCATTATTTGCAGAAACTTCAATATTGCTTTTGTCAAATAAATTATTTTTTGCCAGGAAAGCAATGGCGAAAACAAAAACAATTACTAGAATTATTAAGGAGATTTTTTTAGTATTCTTATTCATGTGCGAGGTTTTATTGTTTGCAAGAGGTCTCTTCGTAAGAAGATATGATGCGCAAACAATATTTGATTAAAGTTTAAATTCAACATTTTTAACTATGCCAAAATTACCAATTTCGGTTTTTATTATTGCTCAAAATGAAGCAGATAGAATTGCTCTTATTATTAATTCTGTTGCCATAATTGCTGATGAAATTTTGGTAATTGATTCTGGAAGTTCTGACAAAACAGTTGAAATTTCTGAGAATTTAGGCGCCAAGACTTTCTATAATAAGTGGCAAGGATATGGTCAGCAAAAAGTTTTTGGAGAAAATTTATGTAAAAATAAATGGATCTTAAATATTGATGCTGATGAAGAAGTAATGGAAAAATTGGCGGAAGAAATTTCTGATCTTTTTAATTCAGGAAAGCAAGATCAATTTGACGGCTATAGAATCAAAATTGTTAATAAGTTTTTTGGCGAAAAATATCCAAAAAAATTAGCTTATTATTATAATCAGCTAAGGCTTTATAATAAAGAGCAATGCGGATTTAAAGATAGTTCGGTTCACGATTCTGTGATAGTTAGAAATGATGATGCGAGAATTGGGCAGTTAAAAAACATTATTGCTCACCAATCCTTCAGATCTTTCAAACATTGGTTGGAAAAAATTAATTCTTATTCTTCAATGCAGGCGGAAGATTCTTTTAAGAAAGGAAAAAATGTGTCGATGTTGAAAATTCTCTTAACCCCTTCTTTTGCTTTTCTAAAAGGATATTTTATTCGTAGGTATTTTATTTATGGTTTTAACGGATTAATTTATAGCTATATTTTTTCTTTGGGAAGATTGATGAAATTGGTAAAAATTAGGGAAAAATTTAGACAAAATAGGGTAAAATAAAATCTGCAGTTTTTTCTAGAAAAATGACTTTTTTCTCGACTTTCTCTTCATCAAATTCCATTATTTTTTGGTTAAAAATAATGGAATTTTCTTTAGTAAAAATCCTATATGGCCTTTTCTCCAATGTCTTTGCGGAAAAATCCTTCACTCCAATCAATTAAATCAACAGCTTTATAGGAAGATTCTCTAGCGTTTTTTATGTTATTAGATAGTGCCACAACGCCTAAAACTCTGCCTCCATTGGCTAAAACTTTATCATTTTCTATTTTTGTTCCACTATGGAAGATGATAATATTGTCGCCTGATTTTTCTGCCTTATCTAGATTCTTAATTTCACTGCCTTTTTGATATTGCTCTGGATATCCCTTACTGGCCAAAATAACGCAAACTGCTGATTTTTCGTGAAATTCAATTTTTTGTTGATTTAAATTTCCGCGTACAGTTTCCAAAATCAATTCCAGCAGATCAGTTTTTAATCTAGGTAGTAAAACTTGCGTTTCTGGGTCGCCAAATCTGGTGTTGAATTCTAATAATTGCGCGCCATCTTTGGTTAAGATTAATCCGGCAAACAAAATTCCTACAAAAGGAGATCCTAAATCTTTCATTGCTTGCATGGTTGGGTTGATAAATTTTTCCATCACTTCTGCCTGCAAAGTATCGTCAATAAAAGGTGAGGGGCTGTAAGTTCCCATTCCTCCAGTATTGGCACCAATATCTCCATCACCAACTTTTTTATGATCTCCAGCTGTTCCTAAAAATTTAGCTGAATTTCCATCGCAAA
>JBLHNE010000056.1:0-8608 GCA_047619265.1 Rickettsiales bacterium
ATCAGATAATTCTGGAATTTGAATCAAATTGTCCAATAGATCAATTTGCTTCTTGCCCAGCAACCTTTCTAGCTTCAGCGACAAACCATTTTCATAGGACTTAAACTCATCAATAATAAATTTTGCTAAAACAAAATAGGTCGGAATCTCTGCTTTTTTAACTTGCAACAATTCGACCATTTTTATCAAAATTTGTCTGGGACGAATCTGGTTTTCCACATTGTATTTAACCTCGTCAATTAAATGCTTTTTATCAAACTCTTCGAACAACAAAAATCCTTCCAAGTCAGATATTATCTTCTTATGGCGAGAATATGATTTATTCATATATTTGCTAAAATCAATTTCAGACTTATCAATATTTGTTATTTCACAAATATATTCAATATCTTCATCGAGAAATTTATTAGCATTGATGAATTTACCACAAGCCCTAAAATATCCATGAAGCAAAATGAAGCCAATTTTGTTTGAATCATTTTTGAATTTATCAACCATTTCATCAATTTGGTAATTGGTGCCAAAATATTTTTCTTTTTCAGAAAAATTAAATTTTGGAGCTGAATCGAAATTATTAATTTCTTCTTTTGATAAAATTTGTAATCGAGGCATAATCTTATTTATTTTTTGTTGATTTGAATTATTAGAAACGAGGGTTTTTAATAAGAATAATTTAGGAAAATACTTTTGTTGAATTTAAAGGCTCATACATTATCAATAACCTTTCTTATTATTCTTATTAAAGGATTTGTAATTTATATGAGTTGTAATAAAATTTCTGAAGAGTTTTTTAAAATTTAATTAAAAATCAAAAAATGCTAATCGGATACGCTCGAGTTTCAAAAGAAGATCAAGATTTAAGATTACAAATTGATGCATTACAAAAAATTAACTGCGACAAAATATTTGAAGATAAAATATCAGGCACAAAATATAATCGCCCTGGGCTTGATGAGGCATTATCTCATTTGAGGAAAGGCGATACTTTAGTTGTGTGGAAGCTTGACAGATTAGGAAGATCCGTCAAAGGCTTAGTTGATTTTATCAACATTCTGGAAGATAAAGAAATTGGCTTTCAAAGCATTACTGATACTATTAACACTTCCACAACCTCAGGCAGATTCTTTTTTCACATAATGGCATCGCTTGCCCAGATGGAAAGAGAGCTTATTGTTGAAAGAACCAGATCAGGGCTAGAAGCTGCTAGGAAATTAGGCAGAATTGGTGGCAGAAAAAGAAAAATGACAGCAAGCAAAGTCAAAGCTGCTAAAGATTTATTCGCGCAGGGAATGCTACCGAAAGATGTGGCGCAGAATTTAGAAATTTCCGTTCCTACGATTTACCGCTGGATTCCAGCCAGTGAGCAGGTTAAGTTGATTTTTGCAGGAGAATAAATTACTTTTTTTGTTAAAAAAATTGACTTTAAACACTTAACTAAAACAATTAAACATTAGAAATTATGAATTTATTACGGGATTTATTTCTTCTCTTGCCTTTTTTTACAGATCAAGAAATCCACACTGCTCAATACGAGAATGAGAATGACTTACCTAAGTTCTTTCTAGCCGATCATGTTTGGGATGGAAATGGTTCAGAAATACAAAATTATGAAAGTGTTGTTCGCGGACGCTTCTCAATAAAATCCGATATACTTACTGAAATAACTTATAGTTTATCCAGCATCTTAAAGAATGAGGAACTGAAAGAAAGTCTGTCTATGAAGGGAAAAGGACCACATAATATTCATAAGACGCCCAATACGACTTGCCATAATGTGTTTGGGCCTTATTTGCAAGAAATGGTGAAAAATATATTTGCACAAGTTGCCAGTGAGGTAGGTGAAGATAATATTCAGTTTAGAGAGAAGAAACAAAATGAAACATCTGACATAAAACTTAGTTTATGTGAAAATGGCGATTATGGCACAGAAGGAGCATCTGGGTTTCCAAATAAAAACCATGTCGAAGTTGTTCTCTTTGACGACACACATTTGAAATATGCCCAAGAAAAACTTAATATTAATCAAGATGAAATTAAATTAAAATTCTTTTCAAATTTTGATCCAAATGAAAAATCTTTTTTTGAGTATATTTTAGAAGAAAACAAAACATCCCCGGATAACATCCTGATTAAAACTACTGCTAATGCCATTAAAGCTTTATTAACTCATGAGATAGGTCATGCCTTAGGCTTGAAACATACTCATGCGATTCATACTGGGGATACTACAGGGGATTTTCAGAGATTTTGTTATACAGATCAGTCAATAATGAGTTATAATATGTTAGTTGATGATGAAAAATCTGTTACCATGCACGACGTTTTTAAGAATCTCATTCATGCATTGTATTTAAACGAAAGTGTTGAACTTTTTAACAACGGCTCGATTAAGCATAGCACTGAATTTGGCCCTGTTGACTTGATAAATTTGAAATATCTTTATAAGAAAGTAGTGGGGGAAACAGAATATGAGAGGGTTCAAAGAAAACAAGGTTTGAGTTCCCCAATTGGAGAAGATGATTTAAAAAACTGTTTTGATAGCCTTAAACCAAAATATTTTCCTGAAGATCCTACTGAAAAGAACAATTTAAGAACTCAATCTCCACCTAGTACTAAGAATATTGCTCCTTCATCTGCTGCTACTCTTCATACTAAGGATGTTGTTCCTGTAGTTGTTACTATGTTTTCTGTTGTTGCTTTTTTGACTTATATAGGTTGCAAGAAAAATGGTCCTTCGCAAAGGGTCTAGCGTCCTAAGCGGTGGTGATCGGACGGGTGTTATTACATAAAAGGAAACAGTCGCTCATTGAATTTTCCAGAAAGGATAATTTTTGTTTTGATGTGGGTGTGATTTAAAGATAAAAATTGATCTTGACGAAAATCAAGTGTCGGGATACGTTCTTTTATGTAAAGCTACCCTCAAATTAAGAACCACAAAAATCATCAAAGTTTCATCGCCGAAAAAATCAAAATCATCTTCAAAATTCACATTTAGCAAATCTTTTTCCTTGGCACCTTCAAAAACATAGCTAGCAGCTGCTTCATCCAAAACCGCAGCCATAGAAAGTTTAACAAATTTACTCTTATCAATTTCTGCAAAACTAGAATTATGCCAAGCAATATCAATATCCAGCAAAGCACGATTCGATGAATCATAAGCCCCATAAATTGATTCTTTTATTTCAGAAAATTCAGGAAATTGGATTTAATGGACAGTAACGGGGTTTTGGCTGGGTTTAAGAAATTGTCATTTAAGTTTTTCATAATAGAGTGATGATTACAGTTAATGAACTGTTAGAAGCATTATTAACTGTAATAATTACTCATATTATTTAATATGACAACTTAAAACTGTTATTATTACAGATAATGATTTGCAACAAATTGATTAAAAAACTAAAACAGCAAGGTTTTACTAAAAAAAAGTTAATGAAATTAGCTGGCATAACAGATTACAGAACCTTTGAGAACAGGGCTAATAATGATGATCCTCAATTAGCATGCCTATTGTTTGTAATTGATTTGAAACTAACAGGAGTGAAGATCGGGGCTACGATTGAATTATCTGACATTGATTTAAATTTGAAATAATCTCCGATGCTGGTCGTGGTTTGTAACCGCGACTTTTGTTTACTAAAAATCTTAAACAAATCCAAAACCTCAAATCCCTGCGAGGAACGCATTTTCATTTTATCCACCAAAACTCTCCACGCCTTCACTCCGAGCCCTTTTGGAGAGGCAATCCAGAAAAGTTTTCAATTAAATATTTTGTTACCGACCATTTATGAAGTTTCTTCTGACGCTCTTTATCTAGTTTTTCATCTAAAATTGGTATCTCACCTAAATTATGAATATTTCTATCCACAATTGACATCAATTCATCAATATTTGAACCTTTTGTTTTTTTCTTTAGGAATTTTTTAAATAACCGCTCCAGAGTCCAGTTCAAATTATCAAAATGCCTGAAATAAACTTTATTTTCAGACTTGTCATCTCTAAATGCTGTTACACCAGAACCTAGAACTTCTGCCGCAAAATCCAAATCTCCCTCACAAATACAATTATTTCTTAATTTTGATTTTAAGTTTTCCTTGTTTCCCATCAGATTTTGATACTGATTCCATAATTTATTATCAATTCTCATAATTGGATCAGTCTCATTACTTTTTATAATATGAGCTTCCACCAAACCTTTCCCGAACAACATTGTTGGGTCATCTTTTGTGTGATATATTTTTTCACAAACTACTGCGCCTCTAGATAGTAAATCATGAAAAATTAATATTATTTGCAGGAGGCGGGTGATTCTTAAAATGTGGGGAAGGATAAATAAAAAATTCTTGGAAAAGGAAATGATTATTGAGTCACTAAGAATTGAAATTGATAAATCCAAATCCTTAGGTTCTATTTTTAACTGAAATCTTTCGTCACTAAGATTATCAAGAAACCTTTTTTGAGAAATATCTTTAGAGAGTGCTTCCATTTGAGTTTGTAGCAGCTGATACACTTAACATAATTCACCATCGGTTTTATTTTTAGTAAAATCCTTAATTCCAACAATATCTAAATAGATGACGATTTTCTTTTTGTATTTTTTCTCAAGCTCTGCAGTTTTTTGCAGAAGAGTCGGGTGTTTGTATTTTGTCTTTTTCATATTTATTTTTTTAAAATACCACATCTAATTCCAGTCAGCTCTACATCTCACCCATAAAATAACAAAGCAATGGAGCTGGAATCTTTAAAATTGATGTGTCTGCGATGGAATTTGTAAGGAATCCACCGCGCATTTTGATGCTGTGTGGCTAATTTGTGTGAATGTTTTTATCTCTTTATCAACCATTAAGGATGGAAGTGATATTAAACGCTTTCAAGGGCGTTAAGAAATTGATAAAAATCGTTGATGGATTCTTGAAGGTTGTAGGAGTTTTGTAGATTTATTTTAATGGTAGAATTGATTTGTTGGTAATTTCCGCCCATTGAATTTAAATTTTCTAAAGCTGAAATATATTTTTTGCTGGCGATATCATTTTGAGTTTTGTTAATTAGCGATTCAATATCGGAATTTGTTTTTTTATCACCGATTCTTCTAATTGATACAAATTTAGAAATTTTGGCTTTGATTGTGCCCAACATTCCATCTTTATTTTCAATTTCAGCTTGTCTGTCTTTAATTCTTGGAATTAAATTAGCAAATTCAGCGCTTAGATCTTGATTGGTTTTTGGGTTAGTTTTTAGGATTGATTTTAGTTTTGCAACTTTAATTGATAGCGCAAAATCGGCTCGAGATAATATTTCTAATTGTCTTAGTTCTTTTTCATAATTTTGATTGCTATCGATCAAATCTTGCAATTCAACAAAATTTAAAATTATTTTTGGCAAAAGATTTTCGGTTCTAATTTTAACCATTGCCATTTCAAGATTTTGAACTCGTTTATTAAGTTCGGCAATAGCAATTTGCTGTTTTAGCAAAACTTCGTCTTTGTCTAAGGTAACTTTGTTAATCGTGTTTTTTGGTTGAATGTTTTTTGTGGTTGGCTTGGTTGAAAATTCTCCTGTATTGCCAGAATCAAGTTCAGATGCTAAATATTTTGCTGAGAAAAAAATGAAGATAATCAGTACAAGCCAGAAAATAATTGATAAACGTCTTTTAGTTAATTTTTGAGAAAGTTCTTTCATGGACATATTCCTGTTTTTGAAAAATTCATTTTATTTGCTAAATCAGCTATTTTGGCAGAGAAACATAATATTTGGCTTTCACTTAAACATTCAAGCAAATTATGTTTTTTGGCTAATTTATGAAAAATTATTAGGCTATTTTCAGAATAAATCCAAACCTGCGTAACATTTCCTTTTCTAATTTCTTCAATAACTTCCTTAGAAAATTCTACAATTTCAGAAGTTTGATAAACGATTATTCTTTGAGCCAAAAATCCTTTTTCTTGTAGTTTTACAGTTAAATCAACAGTAATTTTTTCACCAGATAAATAAAGGATTGATCCTTGCTTTGGAGTGGTTTTTTGAATAGTTAAATCAAATAATAGGGCTGCACTTTTGTTTGCGGCCAAAATATTCTCATAGCCTAATTTTTTAATTTTCTCGGCAGTAATTTTGCCAACTGCCACAATTAATGTTTTCTTGGGAATTGCTAATTTTTCTAAAGCAAAAATTGCAGAACCGCTAGTGATTAAAACTGCTTGTAAATCTTGATCTATTTTAGGCAGATCTTGAGATGGAATTATCGAGAATAGAGGCTGAATTAGGGATGTAATGTTTTTTGTGGCTAAGTTTTTAGCAATTACTTGGGAAGCTTTCTGGGGTCTGGTGAGTAAAATTTTATCCATGCAAATCAGCCAAAACATGTTTAGCAACTATTTTTATTTCTTCTCCGGCGGAATTACCCATTGCTGTGAAGTCTTTTAAGCCTCCTATTCGAGAAGTTCTATGAATTTCTGTACCGTCTAAACTGGCAAGTAGAGTTTCTAAATGAAGTTGATTATTTTTAATTTGGCAATAGGCGGCCAGTGGCGTGTTGCAAGAGCCATTAATGGTTTTGAGAAAGGCTCGTTCTGCCAAAACGCAAATGTTGCTATCCTGATGATTGACTGGCTCTAGAAGTTCTCTGATGAAATCGTCATTTTTTCTGGCTTGCAGAGCAAGAGCCCCTTGACCAACTGCTGGAAGCATTTCTTCTTCGCTAATTATGGAAGCGATGTGACCTTCCAGATTAGTTCTATTAAGGCCAGCAACAGCAAGAATTGTGGCTGAAACCTGATTTTCTTGTAATTTATTTAGCCTAGTTCCGATGCTTCCACGAAAATTAGTAATTTTTAGATCTGGTCTTTGATTTAAAATTAAAGCTGCTCTTCTAGGCGATGAAGTACCGACAGATGCGTTTAAAGGTAAATTTGATATTGATGAATATTTATTTGAAATAAATGCGTCGTGAGCGTCGTTTCTTTGGGGAATTGCCAGAATATCGAGATTATCTTGAAAAAATCCGGGAACATCTTTCATTGAATGAACAGCAATGTCTATTTGTCCTTTAGATAAAGCTTCTTCAATTTCTTTGATGAACAAACCTTTGCCGCCAATTTCTATGAGGCTTCTATTGATAATTTTATCTCCAGAGGTTCTGAAGCTAATAATTGAGATTAAATCGGGATAGTTTTGGTATTCTTTGTGAGAAGAGATAATGAGGTTTTTAACCTCATTTGCTTGTGATAATGCTAGTTTACTAGCTCTGCTACCAATTAAGATTTTTCTTACCGCAGTCATAAATGTAGTTTACGAACAATGAGTTAGATTTAAGAGGTTAAATCTATCGTTCATAATTCATGATTAAATGTTTAGTCTTATTAAGTTAGACTTGTTAAGAGCCTAGCCTTTTTAGGTTTAGCTCTAACAATAATTAACCTTGCCTGAATAACCTTGCCTAAAAACCTTTCCTGAAAACCTTGTCTGATCTAGCCCTGTCTGGCTTTGAATCTAGGATTAACCTTGTTGATTACATAAAGACGACCCTTTCTGCGCACTATTTTGCAGTTTTTGTCTCTATTTCTTGCTGATTTAAGGGAGTTGTAAATTTTCATCGTAAGGAAAAAAAATATATGAATAAGGAGGGGAAAAACATACGAAGTAATCTTAATTTGTCAAGCTGATTCTGCTTAAGAAATGCTATTACTTCTGTCTTCAATTGCGGTTTCTAATTTTTGCATAAAATCTTTTCTGTTTAATCCGGCTTTGATAATTGGCAGAAATTCTAAAATTATGGTGCCAGATTTTCTATTACCATTTTTGTTCCAATATTCACCAGAATTAAGAGCCGCTGGGACTACATCTACTTTTAAATGATTGTAGATTGCCGCTACACCACTTTGATAAGGATAATTTGCTGTTTTAGCATTTTTTGGGGTTCTGGTTCCTTGAGGGAAGAGAATTATGTTTTGCTTAAGATTGGCATATTTTTGCGCTTCACCTAAAAGATTTTTTAAGGATTTGGCGCCGCCACTACGATCGATGGTAATTCCACTCATTACTTTTAAATACCAGCCGTAAAATGGAATTTTTAATAGTTCTTTTTTCCAAGAATAAACTGGGGAATCGAAAATGATGTGAAATACAATGGTTTCCCACATTGATTGATGTTTACAAGCAATAACAAAACCATTTTCTTTGGGTAAATTTTCTAAGCCTCGAATTTCATATTTAATATTGCATAATTTTTCTAACGCAAAAAGAGAGAATCTGGCCCAAACCTTGGCGCCTTTGTCGGCAAGGGCGGAATCTTTGGTGAAAATTGCTTTGGAATAGAGAATTGGAACAATAATTCCAGCAAGGCAGATCGCGATGTTAAATATGAACGAGCGAATAAAAAACATATTTTTTAGTTTAGTTATTTGGAATTATTGTCAGGTGAATCGTTAATGTCAGATCCGCCGCCCATCACTTTGTAGAGGCTGATTAAATTGGCAATATATTGTTTTTGAATCTCGGCTTTGGATTGAGTAGCTTCGAGTAGATCAATTTTATTATCCACAATATCAAGCGAACTTAGAAGTCCAACCTTATGTTTAGTTTTGGCAATTAGGTAGGTTTTTTTGCTGGAAGA
>JBLHNE010000057.1:0-8401 GCA_047619265.1 Rickettsiales bacterium
AGTAATCGGAATTGACCTTGGAACCACTAATTCTTGCGTTTCTGTAATGGAAGGAAAAAGTGCTAAAGTTATTGAAAATTCAGAAGGTGCCAGAACCACCCCTTCAATCGTTGGTTTTTTAGCTAGCGGCGAAAGAACAGTAGGAGCCTCTGCAAAAAGACAAGCTGTTACCAACCCGCAAAACACAATCTTTGGAATTAAAAGATTAATTGGTAGAAGATTTGACGATCCTACCACTAAAAAAGATCAAGAATTAGTTCCTTATAAAATTGTCAAAGCTTCAAATGGCGACGCTTGGGTTCAAGTTAAAGACGAAAAATTTTCTCCAAGTCAAGTTTCTGCTCTTATTTTGCAAAAAATGAAAGAAACTGCAGAAAGTTATTTAGGTGAGAAAGTTGAAAAAGCTGTAATTACAGTTCCTGCTTATTTTAACGATTCTCAAAGACAAGCAACTAAAGATGCTGGTAAAATCGCTGGTCTTGAAGTTTTAAGAATTGTTAACGAGCCAACTGCAGCTGCTCTAGCTTACGGTTTAGACAAAAAAGATGGTCAAACTATTGTGGTTTATGATCTTGGCGGCGGAACTTTCGATGTTTCTGTTCTTGAAATTGGTGGAGGAGTTTTTGAAGTTAAGGCAACCAACGGTGACACTTTCCTTGGTGGTGAAGATTTTGATATGAGAATTTTACAATTCTTATGTGAAGAATTTAAAAAAGACAATTCGGTTGATCTTTCCAAAGATCCTTCAGCTCTTCAAAGGCTAAAAGAAGCTGCTGAAAAAGCTAAGATCGAGCTTTCTTCGACTCTAGAAACAGAAGTTAATTTGCCATATATCACAGCTGATGCGACTGGACCTAAACATTTAAACGTTAAAATAACCAGAGCTAAATTGGAGCAATTAGTTGACGATTTGGTTTCAAGAACCATCACCCCATGTGAAAATGCCTTGAAAGATGCTGGACTTAAAGCCTCTGACATCGATGAGGTTATTTTAGTTGGTGGAATGACTAGAATGCCTAAAGTTGTTGAAACTGTTAAAAAATTCTTTGGCAAAGACCCAAGTAAAGGTGTTAATCCTGATGAAGTTGTTGCTATTGGTGCAGCAATTCAAGGTGCGGTTTTACAAGGCGACGTTAAAGATGTTCTGCTTCTTGATGTTACTCCACTTTCACTTGGTATTGAAACTGCTGGCGGCGTCTTCACTAAGTTAATTGAGCGCAATACCACAATTCCAACCAATAAAAGTCAAGTTTTCTCAACTGCAGCTGATAATCAAACTGCGGTTACCATCAAAGTCTTCCAAGGCGAGAGAGAAATCGCAATTCACAATAAACTTCTCGGTGAATTCAACCTAGAAGGAATTGCTCCTGCTCCGCGTGGAATGCCTCAAGTTGAAGTAATTTTCGATATTGATGCTAATGGTGTTGCTCAAGTTTCTGCAAAAGACAAAGCAACTGGTAAAGAACAAAATGTTACCATTAAATCTTCTGGAGGTTTGTCTGAAGAGGAGATTGAGAAAATGGTTAAAGACGCTGAAGCTAATGCTTCTGCTGATAAAGAAAAAAGAGAATTAGTCGAAGCTAGAAATCATGCTGATGGATTAGTTTACTCTACAACAAAAAGTTTGAGCGAACATCAAGATAAAGTTGATGAAGCTACTAAAACTGCCATTGAAGAAGAGCTTACAAAAGTTAAAGATTTGCTTGCCAAGGAAGATTCTGCAGCCGAAGAAATTAAATCTGCAACAGAAGCTTTAATGACAGCTTCAATGAAATTAGGTGAAGCTATCTACAAACAAAATGGCGAAGCTGGAGCTGAAGGCTCTTCTGAAGAAGACTCATCAGCAAATACTTCTGAATCTGACAACAACCCCGATGAAAAAATTGTTGATGGAGAATATGAAGAAGTTAATAAAGATAAAGATAAAAAATAAGCTAAAACCAAGACGATAGCCAAATTTAGTTAAAAATTATCTTTATTTTTTTGAGCCTTGCGGTAATTCATCCGCAAGGCTTTTTTATTGAACTTTATTTTTATAAAATGCTTTTAAAGACCTCCGATTTTGATTTTAATCTCCCAGAAGAATTAATTGCTCACAAACCGGCAAATCCAAGAGATTCATCTAAAATGTTGATTTGGAAAGATGAAAAAATTACTGATAAAAAAGTTAGCGACCTGGCAGATTTTTTGGAAGCGGGAGATTTATTAGTTTTAAATGACACCAAAGTAATTAAGGCCAAATTAATTGGAAAAAGAGGTGAGGCTAAAATTGAAATTAATTTACATAAAAATGTGAAAGATGGAATTTGGCAAGTATTTGCTAAAGGATTAAGGAAGTTAAAAATTGGTGATCAATTTATTATTGCGAATGATTTTTATGCAAAAGTTTTGGCAAAGAATGAAGCTAAAATTGTTGAAATGGAATTTAACAAATCCGGACAGGATTTCTTTGATGCTCTAGAAAAATATGGCCAAATGCCACTTCCTCCTTACATTAAGCAATCGTCAGATCAAAATGTTGAGAATGATGAAATAGAAGACAAAGAGCAAAGAGAGGAAGGAAATAATTCATATCAAACAGTTTATGCTAAAAATTATGGAGCTGTTGCCGCCCCAACCGCAGGACTTCACTTTACTGAAGAGCTGTTTAATAAATTGGAAAGTAGAGGAATAAAAACAACTTTCACAACTTTAAATGTTGGCGCCGGAACCTTTCTTCCTGTGAAAGCTGATCTAATTAAAGATCATAAAATGCATAGTGAGTTTTTTAGTATTTCAAAAGAAACTTGCGATGCCATTAATGAAGCTAAGAATAATGGAAAAAGAATTGTCGCTATCGGCACAACCTCACTTCGTGTTCTGGAATCTGCTTGTAATGAAGATGGATTTTTAAGCCCTCAAACCAGAGAAACCGATATTTTTATCTACCCTCCTTATAAATTCAAAGTTGTTGATATTTTGATGACCAATTATCACTTACCAAAATCAACTTTATTTATGTTAATTTCAGCTTTTGTGGGTATTTCTGAAGTGCGCAAAATTTATAATCACGCTATTGAAAGCGATTATCGATTTTATTCTTTTGGAGATTCTAGTTTGCTATTTGGGAAAAAAAGGATTTAAAATTTATTTATCCCAATCTTTGGCGATATCGTTGCAATCCTCAAAAAGATCCTGAGCAAAATCCGGTAACTTGTCATCCATTTTTTTATTGCATTGATAGACAAAATTTTCCCTTAATTTCAGAAGTTCAATTTTATTATAAAGTTGAACTTCTGATTTATCTTCGTTTTTATCACCGTAATCAACTTTCTTACCAATATTCTTCTTCATTTCCCTTTCTCCTTCCAAATAGAGTAGGGTGGCATTGTTAGATTCCGCCATTTCTTTATTCTTCTGCTTTTTGAGCTTAGTTTTTAGTCTATCAATTTCAGTTGAGGATTTATTCTTTGCTAGAGCGTAATTATCAGGAAATTGAACAAAGGCTTGTTTTTGGCAATAAATTTTATCTTGTAATGATTTTTTAATTTTCAGTGAGCGAATTCCATTGATGCATATTTTTGCACGGTCTGCGGCATTGGTGCATTTTTTAAAATCTTCACTATTGGTATTAAGTCCGATGCAATGGGGATATTTTTGCATAATTTCGGCAAATTTATTGGACATTTTGCTTTTACCGCGACTTTCTTGTGCTATTTGTAAATATTCTCTAGCTCTTTTCGGAGGAAGGATTGCTGTTTCGTAGGAATGGGTAACTTTTGGAGCTGGAGGAATTCTAGCTAAGACTAGCCTTTCTCGACAGAGATAATAAGCATCATTATTGTCGTTGATACCAAGATTGAAAACGCCGGAAAGGCATTTCTTATGATCAGAAAGATCGATATCTTCATCAAGTTTTGCCAAGGCGGAATATTTTGCTTTACTTAGATTTCTAAGAATTTCTTCGCTGGCTTTTTTAACGATTCCATTATTTTTAATAGCACTAGGAGTTATGGCAAGATGAATTTTCCTATCCATAATTAGACCATATCGACAGCGCCAATACATCTCGGTGGTAATTTCATCCCATTGTCCATAATCTAAGCCTTTGGAAATGCATTTTTGATGATCAGCTCTTTCAATAATTCGAAGTTTAGACTGGTAGGTAAAAAGATAGGATTCGGAGTTGTTGCAAGAAGATAATAACAGTAAAGATAGTAATAAAACTAAATTTTTAAATTTACTAAACACTTATTTTGAATAATTAAATCTAAAAAAAAGATAAGAAATTGAGGCAAAGAATTTTGCCTCAATTTTGAAGAGGTGACTTTATAAACCCCAATCTACGGATTTTATTTCAACGAATCTGCCAATTGTTTCTGCAAACATGTGAGGCATAAAAGGTTTGGCTATATATGCATCACAACCAGATTGCTCAACTATTTCTTTCTTTTCTTCTGGGCTAGAAAGAGCTGTTACAACTATAACAGGAATATGCTTAGTTTCTGGATCGCTCTTAACTGCCTTGCAAATATCAATACCAGAAGAATCTGGTAGTTTTATATCAAGAATAATTAGACCAGGATTAACCTCTTTGATGGTTTGCATTGCCTTTATTCCTTCATAAACTTGTACAGTGTCATGGCCAAGCTGCCTGATGATCATATCGGCAATTTTTTGATTTAGTTTATTATCTTCGATAATCATAACTGTTTTTGAATCGATAGGTTCACTCATTATCTATTTTATATTGGGGTTAATAATTATTGTCTTTTTTACTAAGGGCTTAGAAGAGCCAAACACTATTGCTACAAACATTTTCTGTCAAATAAAATTTACTTTTTTTACTGATAAACCACTTCTCCAATCAGGCAGCTTGGTCTAGATTTGACGATTTTTACATTAACCATTCTCCCTAGATATTTTTGCTCTGCGTCATCAATGACTACGGATTGTAAATAAGGACTTTTGCCAATCAATTGTCCTATTGATTTTTCTTTCGTAGCCTTCGGTTTTCGATCAAATAAAACTGCAAAAGTTGTACCTTCAAATTGTTTATTATTATTAATTTGTTGCTCCATTAAAAGTTTCTGCAAGGTTTTTAATCTTTCGTCTTTCACTTTTTCATCTATTTGAACCTCCGCACCTGCGGCTGGAGTTCCTGGGCGCGGAGAATATTTAAAAGAGTAACACTGAGAAAATCCAACTTTTCTGATCATATCTAAAGTATCTTCAAAATCCTGATCTGTTTCTCCCGGAAATCCAATAATAAAATCCGACGATAAGCCAATATCTGGGCGAATTTTTTTTAGTTTTTCAATGATTTTAAAATAATCTTGCCGCGTATGTTTACGGTTCATATTTTTTAAAATATTGTTCGATCCCGATTGAACTGGTAAATGTAAAAAAGGCATCAATTTTGAGACGCCGCCATTTTCTTCTAAAGCATGGGCTAAAATAAGTTCATCATCCATATCTTTCGGGTGAGAAGTAGTATATCTAATACGTTTAATTTCTGGAATTTCGGCGATTTTTCTGATTAATTTTGCAAGACTAGAAACATCTCCATTTTGATCTAAGCCGTGATAGGCATTAACATTTTGTCCAAGTAGGTAAATTTCCAACGCACCATTTTTAGCAAGATTTTTTGCTTCAGCAACAATTTGTTCAACTGATCTTGAGAATTCGGCTCCACGAGTATATGGAACGACGCAAAAAGTGCAGAATTTATCACATCCTTCTTGAATGGAAAGAAAGCTGCTAACTTGGCTCTTTTCAGAACTTTCTTTTAAAACATCAAATTTATTATTGGGCTTAAAATCCAAATCAATTTGGCGACCTTTTTCTCTCAAAACTTTTCCAACTAAATCTGGCAATGTTTGATAGCTTTCTGGTCCGACAATAATATCTGTGACCGGCGCTCTTTTAAAAATTTCTTCACCTTCAGCTTGTCCAACACAGCCAGCAACGGCAACGATCATTTGTTTTCCAGCTTCTTTCATATTAGCTTTATATTTTTTGATTCTACCTAAATCGCAATAAAGTTTTTCTGCTGCTTTTTCTCTAATGTGGCAAGTATTAATAATGACCATATCAGCCTCATCAGGCTTATCGACGGATTGATAGCCAATATTTTTCATTAAATCGCTCATTTTGTCAGAATCGTAAACGTTCATCTGGCAACCATAAGTTTTAATGTAGAGTTTTTTTGGTTGTGTTATTTCCATCCGCTAAGAACAATAATTTCAAAAGTTGCAACAATTTCATCAACGCTTGAAGGTTGATTTGTAGGCGCAGAATATAGATTTTGATAGTTTTCTGTCAAATCAAATAAAAAACTTTTAGTTATAAATTTACGACTTTTGGCCATTAAAATATTGCTTTGACCCATATTTCTTAAATCAATAAATAGTTTTCTAAGTCTTGAATAAGAAACCTCTAAAGAATGTTTTTCGCAAACTACATCTTTGAATCCAGCTTTTTGTAAAAGCATTCCAGCGCTTTTAATGTCAATATTTGGCGCAATTCTTGGCGATATTTGTCCATAGATTTTTTCTTCAGTTTTAAAAAAAACCTCTTTTAATTCTTTAAGATTCTCTTCGCCAAAGAAGCTAGCAATAAAAAATCCTTTAGGCTTCATAATATTCTTTATGTCGATCAAATTTTTTGGAATATCGTTGATGAAATGCAAATTCAAATTACTCATCACCAAATCAAATGATTGATCTTCAAAGCATAGATTTTCATCATCCATTTCCAAATCAAGATGGTTCTTACTAACCATTTTTGAAGAAGGATCTATTTGAAGTAGTTTTTTGGTTTTTTTTAAATTCAGAATTTCTTTACCAATAAATCCGTTTCCAGCACCAATTTCTAAAATATCATCAAAATTTCTTTTGCAATCCAATATCGATTCGATGATGATTTGCCCAATTTCTTGATGAATAAAATCTGCTTGGTGGAATTTTTCTGCGCAGCGATTGCGATTTTGTTTTAAAAGGGTGCGATTAAAAAGTTTCACGAAAAATGATAAAGAAATTAGTTAAAAAATTAATAAAACTCATATTCCCCAAAAACTGCCTAATCTGCAATCAAATAATTAGCGGAGGAGATTTTTGTGCAGCAGATTGGAATAATATACGTTTTCTTCACAATCCGGCCTGTAGCATTTGTTTCGAGCCTTTTGAATTTAAAATTGATGATGAAATGCTTTGTGGAGCCTGTTTGCAAAGGAGGCCAGAATATTTCAAATTGGTTGCAGCCCTAGGATATAACGAGGAGAGCAAAAGTTTAATTACTCAGTTTAAATATTTTGATCAAACTCATTTAGCAAAATATTTTTCTAAACTAATGTACGGCGCTGCTCAGGAAATTATGGGAGATATCGATTTTATTGCACCGGTTCCGCTTCATAAGATTAGAATCATTAAAAGAAAATATAATCAATCGGCAATGCTCGCTAAAAATATTGGATCTTTAGGGAATAAAAAAACAATTTTAGATTTATTAAATAGAACCAAAAACAATAAGCCTCAAGCTAGCTTAAATCAAAAAGATCGCCGCAAAAATGTTGCAGGAATTTTTGAAGTCAAAGGAAAATATTTTCCTCAAATCAAAGGTAAAAATATTTTATTAATCGACGATGTTATAACAACAGGATCAACAGTTGAAAGTTGTGCTAATATTTTAAAAAAAGCAGGAGCTGAAAGAATTTATATTTTGGTGATCGCTAAAACTTTGAGAGATTAATATTATTTCCCATCTTTAGGCGAAAAATAGTATCCGCTAAAATATTTTATTTCAGTGTGTTCAGCATGAGAAAGCGTTATGCTAATTGGTATAATTTGTAAATATTTACCAAAAAGCTTTCTTGTAAAAAGGTTTTGAGGGAGAATTAAAAGAACCGACTTATTGAGAACTTAAAAAGTTTGAAAAATATGAATAAAATCGAAATTTACACTACTTAAAAATATCAAAAATACATTTATGACTCAAAAAAACTTCTATATCACCTCACCAATTTATTACGTTAACGACGTTCCACATATTGGGCACGCATATACTTCTCTTGCTTGCGATGTTTTAGCTAGAACAAAAAGACTTGAGGGTTTTAATGTGCATTTTTTAACCGGAACCGACGAGCATGGTCAAAAGGTTGAAAAATCAGCTCTGGCAAAAGGAAAGAAACCTAGCGAATTTTGTGATGAAATTTCGGTGAAATTTCGTGATTTGGCGGAATTTATGGGTTTTTCTAATGACGATTTTATCCGAACCACAGAGGAAAGACATAAGGAGACAGCGCAGCTTTTCTGGAAAAAACTGCAAGATAATGGTTTTATTTATAAAGATGTTTATGAGGGTTGGTACGCGCTTCGTGATGAAGCATTTTATACCGAAGATGAATTAGTTGACGGAAAAGCGC
>JBLHNE010000058.1:0-8387 GCA_047619265.1 Rickettsiales bacterium
ACTAGCAATCGATATTGGCAATACCAATATTGTTTTTGGATTATTCTTAGATGAAAAATTAATTCATAAATTCAGAATTGAAACTATCAAAAATAAATCCGCAGAAGATTATGCCATCGATATTGTTGAGCTATTTTTAAACCAAAAAGTCGATTGTTTAAAAATATCTAATGTTGTTCTGGTCTCTGTTGTTCCAAATCTTAACGCCACAATTGAAAGCGCAGTTCAAAAATTCTACAGTGGCGAAGTTTTTGTTGCTGGTCGAAATTTAAAATTAAAGATTAAAATCGATCTTCAAAACAAACAAGAAGTCGGCCAAGATCGCTTGGTAAATGCTATTGCTGGCTATCAAAAATTTGGCGGAAACTTAGTAATTGCTGATTTTGGAACTGCCACAACTCTAGATGTGGTCGGAAAAGATGGAGAATATCTTGGTGGAATCATCGCCCCAGGAATTAATTTATCGATCAAAGCGCTTTACGACATGACAGCGCAATTGCCAAAAATTCAAGTTAAGGCACAAAAAAATGTCATCGGAAAAAATACTATTGAAGCCATGAACTCCGGAATTTATTTTGGCTATATCAGCCTTATTGAAGGGTTGGTAGAAAAAATCAAATCCGAGCTGAATAGGCCAATGACTTTAATTCTCACTGGTGGATTATCATCTCTTTTTGGCGAAGCTCTCGTTGCTCCAGAATTTATTCAACCTAGCCTCACCTTGGAAGGTTTAAGGTTGGTGGCAAAGCAAAATAAACACGCTTAATTTTTAAATGATAAGTTATGAATTATGAAAAATAACTCATAGCCTATAACTCATAACTCACATAATTAATGTTCGACAACATCACCAATAGCCTTTCAAAAGTTTTTAATAGCTTTGCTGGCAAAAAATTTATCTCCGAAGAAAATTTAAATGATGCAATGCGCGAAATTCGCATCGCTCTTTTAGAGGCAGATGTTTCCCTTCCTATTGCTAAAGAATTCATCAATAAAATTAAGGCTGAAGCAATTGGCAAAGAAGTTCTAAAAACCGTCTCTCCATCGCAAATGATCATCAAGATCGTGAACGACCAAATGGTCGAATTGCTTGGTTCTGAAAAATCAGAAATAAATATCAGCGTTAAACCGCCCGTAGTTTTAATGATGGTTGGTTTACAAGGCGCAGGAAAAACCACTACAGCAGCAAAATTGGCTTACCATTTTTTTAATAAATTTGGCAAAAAAAGAATTTTGCTAGCAAGTCTAGACACTAATAGACCGGCAGCTCAGCAGCAATTGCAAATTCTAGCTGGAAAAGCAGGGGTTGATTCTTTAGAAATTATCGCCGGCCAAAAAGCTACCGACATTACCAAAAGAGCAGTTGATCACGCAAAAGAATTCAACTACGACATTTTAATTCTAGATACTGCAGGGCGAATTCATATTGATGAAGAATTGATGCAGGAAGTGTCCGAGATTAAAACAATCTCAAACCCAACCGAAACAATTTTGGTGGTCGATTCTTTAATTGGACAAGATGCGGTAAATGTTGCCAATTCTTTCAAAGACAAACTTGGAATTGACGGAATAATACTAACTAGAATTGATGGAGATTCCCGTGGCGGCGCGGCAATTACTATGAAAATGGCGACTGGTTGCCCAATTAAATTTCTTGGGTCAGGAGAAAAAATATCTGAACTTGAAGCATTTGATCCGACAAGAATTGCTGGAAGAATTTTAGGAATGGGCGATATTGTCTCGCTAGTTGAAAAAGCTTCAGAGCATTTCGACGAAGAAGAGATGAAGAAGGCCGAAAAGAAAATGCGCAAAGGTCAATTCGATTTAAACGACTTGCTTGCTCAAATTAAGAATATGAAAAAAATGGGCGGCCTGGGTGGAATTTTAAAATTTTTACCAGGCGCCGGCCAAATTAAAGAACAGCTTTCTAACCCAAAAGTTGAGCAAGAAATTAAAAAACAAGAAGCTCTTATTAATTCAATGACCCCAAAAGAGCGCTCTCGTCCAGATATTTTAAATTCCTCACGAAAAAAACGTATCGCAATTGGCTCTGGTGGAACAATTCAAGAAGTGAATAGTTTGCTAAAAAAACTAAAAACCATGCAAAAAATGATGGGAAAAGTAGGTAAAATGGACCCAGATTCCATGAAAGCAATGATGAATAAACTAGATAAATAAAGACCGGTTATTAATTATTAGTGATTAATTAATAATTAATAATTAACCATTAATACTTAAAAAGTGCCTTCACATACCGAGAAAAAAATATTGCCATTTAGTGCCAAACAGATGTTTGATTTGGTTATGGATATTGAGAAATATCCTGAATTTTTGCCTTGGTGTTTGGCAGCGAAAATTACTAAGGAAAACAGTGAAAATAGCCTTGAGGCAGGATTGGTTATTAACTTTAAAGGATTTACCCAAAAATACTCTTCTAACGTTAGAACCTCAACAACGATTGATGGTGAACTTTTAATTAGCGTTGCAGCAATTGACGGTCCTTTCAGAAACCTGGTAAATGCTTGGGAATTTAAAGACATAAAAGATGGGTGCGAGGTTAAGTTTTTCATTGATTTTGAATTTAAATCAATGATCTTAGGAAAAATGATTGGAATGATTTTTGAAAAAGCAACAAATAAAATGATTGATGCTTTCGAAAAACGTGCAATAAAAATTTATAAATAATTTTCTGGTTTATCTCTTCTCTGCGCTCTTCGCTTGTGACGGTATTTAAAGACCTTAATATTAAAACTTAAAACTTTCGTCACTAACGAGGAGCATAGCGACGTGGAAAACTAGAAAACAAGAATGAGATTATCAAAATATTTCCTGCCAACCCTTAAAGAAAACCCGATTGACGCCAAAATCACCTCGCACCAATTAATGGTTCGCGCAGGAATGATTCGTCAAATCAATTCTGGAATTTACAGCTGGCTTCCGCTTGGTCTTAAAGTTTTAAATAAAATCTCAACTATCATTCGCGACGAAATTAATAAAGTTGGCTGCTTAGAAATTTTAATGCCAACAATTCAGCCAGCAGAACTTTGGGTAGAATCCGGAAGATATGATGGCTATGGCAAAGAAATGCTTAAAATCAAAGATCGCCATAATCGCGACTTGATTTACGGACCAACTCACGAAGAAGTCATCACCGATTTATTCCGCAAAAACATTACCAGCTATAAAGATTTACCAAAAAATTTTTACCAAGTTCAGTGGAAATTCCGCGATGAAATTCGCCCCCGTTTTGGTGTAATGCGGGGACGCGAATTTTTGATGAAAGATGGCTATTCATTCGATATCGATTTTGAATCTGCCAAAAAATCATATAATTTAATGTATGAAACCTATTTTAGAATTTTCAAAAAAATGGGCTTAGACGCGGTTGCTGTAAAGGCTGATACTGGAGCAATTGGTGGCGATCTTTCCCACGAATTTCATATTTTGGCAAATACTGGCGAAAGCCAAGTCTTCTACGACAAAAAATTCGACGATTTAAGAAAAAGTGCCAATGTTGATATTGAAGAAATGCAGTATCTATATACTGCTGCCGACGAAATGCACAATCCTGAAACTTGCCCAATTGCTCCAGAGCAAATCGCTTCTAGAAGGGGAATTGAAGTTGGTCATATTTTTTATTTTGGTGATAAATATTCCAAAGCCCTAAAGGCAACCATCAGCGACAAAACTGGTAAAGGCATTAACCCGCAAATGGGCTCTTATGGAATTGGAGTTTCAAGGTTGGTTGCAGCAATCATTGAATCAAGTTTCGACGAGAGAGGAATTATTTGGCCAGAATCTGTTGCCCCATTTCAAATTGCTTTAATTAATTTAAAAGTTGGCGATGAAAATTGTGACAAAATTTGTGAAAGAATTTATGCGGATTTGCAAGAAAAAAACATCGAAGTTCTCTATGAAGATTCTAAAAATGGTGCTGGGCAAAAATTCGCTAATATGGATTTAATTGGTATTCCAACCCAAATTGTTATTGGTCCCAAAGGTTTAGCAAACGGTTTTGCAGAAATTCGTAATCGCAAAAGTGGTGAGAAAAAAGAAGTTAAAATTGATTTGGTAATAGAAAATTTATTTATCTAATTAACTTGGCTAAAAGGTCATAAATAAATTATTTCTTGCAAATTTTGTTTTAATTAACAGAATTGAAAGATATGTAGTTTTCCTATGTTTTTAAAATTATCTTGAACATATAAAATCAATCAAAATACGCTATGAAAAAAATCCTTCTTTCTCTTATATTCCTATTTTTAATTTCCATTGCTCCAGTTTCATCAGCCAAAGCTGACGAATGTACGGGAACACTTTCATATACTTGCGGATCAATATCAACATCTTCTTCAGCCATTTGCGTAGCTTTAGGTTGTACTGCGCCAAATGGTAACGTATGTCAGGGGTCAACAAACAAAACCACTTGCGGAGGAACTACAGGAATTAGCTCTCCTGCCGCTTGTAACACGAGTGGAACAGGTTGTATCTGGTCTGTAACTGCAGATGCCGACAATAATGCGTTTGTTGAAACTCTTTGTAATGCACTTAAGGTTGTAACTGGAAATGGTGGTAAAGCCTTCGCTGCTTTCGCCGTTATCTCAGTTGGTATTGGTTTCTTTACTGGTAAAGTTTCTTGGGGTTTAATGATTGGTATTACTGCTGGAATCGCTGCTATGTTTGGCGCCCCAACAATTGTTGCTGCTATTGCTGGTGGTAAAGCAGTAGATTGCTCCGCACAATAATTTTCATTACTACACAGATAGTTTTTCTTAAAAAACCTCATTTTTTTAAACACAATGAGGTTTTTTGTTCTTGTTAATAACAGTTTAATATTTTTTATTTATGTCTAGAAGATGTGATTTAATCGCCAAAATTGGCGTTATGAGTGGTAATAATGTTTCTCACTCAAACAGAAAAACCAGAAGAAGATTCCTACCAAATCTTTGTGATCTTACTTTTGGAAGTGAAGCGCTTGGAGTTAATCTTAATTTAAAAGTTGCTGCTTCTACTTTAAGAACCATCAACAAATATGGCAATATTGACAATTTTTTAGTTAATTACCGTTTCAATCAACTTTCTGTTGAAGGAAAACAAATTCGTAATAAAATCAAAAAAGCTTTGATTAAAAAAGGTCAATTTGAAGAAGTAAAAATTAGAAGTAGAAAACAATCTGCCAACTCTAACTAATTTTTAGTTTAAGTTAAGGGAAAGGAAATTATCTTAATTTCCTTTCCCTTACGTCAAAACTATTTTGATGATTCAAATATTATACCTCTACTGAATTTCCTACCAAAACCGTCTCCCACTAAGTTATTTTTCTTCCAAAGCGCTATTCTTTTTATAATCATTATCCTTTAGGTAAGTTCTACTTATCGCAGAACGTAATTGTATCTTGCCGGCGATTGCCTGAAAATGCTTTCTTGAAAAGCAATATTTTTAACAAAAATCAACATTTCATCTAAAAATAAAGATTTTCATTGAGATCTATTTTTTGGATTACTAAAGAGAATGTAGCCAAATTTAAATATTTCTTCAAATATATGCTTGAGCCTTGAAAAAAACCTCACTACTCTGCTCCACTTTCTAATTGAAATGCAATTGTAGCAATATAATAAAGGCTTGCGCTAAGCCATTTTTGAAATCCTCATGATTCATCCAAATTTAATTTTTTTCTTACCGCTAATGGCGCTTGCTTTGATTTTTTTGGCGCGAAAATTGCCAAAACTTTCCAATCTCGATGCTAAAATTTCGACTCTTTTTGCCTTTCTTTTTCTAATTGGGAGTTCTGGCCTAATTAATATTTCAGGCGCAACAACTCTAAACTTATTGCCACTACCTAATGGTTTTTCTCTGGCATTCTTAATAAATTCTTCCAAAGCTCTGCTTTTGTTGGTTCTTGGTATTTTTTGGATTCTCACTTCAATCCACTCAAATCGCTATTTCACAATTCTAGGAGACGTCAGAAAATCTAAATTCAACATTCTATTCCTCGCTATCGTAACCTGCCTTGCTGGCATAATTTTAAGTAAGAATCTCATCACTACTTTCTTATTCTACCAGCTAATAGCATTATTTTTATTCCTTGTTGCCAACGATTTTCGCGGTCAGCAAAGCAATAGATCAGCAAAATATTTTGGCATATTCATTCTTGGAACTTCGTCTTTTTTCTTCCTAGCAATGGCTTTAAGCTTTAAACTCAGCGGCCAAATCGAATTTATGCAAGGCGGAATTTTTCTAGAAAACACCAGAAGTATGTGGAAATTAAGCCTAACATTATTTTTCTACCTAGCAGCAATTGGAACTATTGCCTTTGTGCCATTCTACCTACTTTTCAATAATCTTTATTTCCTGCCTTCGCCAGCAATTATTGCAGTTCTAACTAGCTTCGGATTTGTCAGCGCAGTTTTATTATCTCAGGTAATTTCTGAAATTTTCGGCATTAGATTATTTGCCAATATTGTGGATAAAATTAACCAAAATCATCTTTTAACAATTTTCCTAGCCCTAAATTTAATATCTTCGGCAATCTGGGCCTTGCTTTCTAAAAACCTCAAACAGATTTTAACTTTGCTGTTCTTTAACCAATTGATTGCGATTCTGATGGCATTTTTGGTAATCGGGTTAAATGCTAAAAAAATGGAATTATTAATCCTTTCTTTTGTGCTCACGCAAAGTCTAATTTTTATTGTTGTCGGCAATATCAATCTCTATTTAAAAAGCGTAGAAAATAAGTCTCTAAATGGAATTTTTTACAAAATACGCCTAACAATCTTAGCTTTAATTTTCGCACTCTTTAATTTGATTGGCCTCACTCCGGCTGTTGGAATGGCTGAAAAATATTGGCTTTTTAGAGATGTAATTAACAATGGATCGGCTTTGATTGGCGCTATTTTGATAGTAAATTTATTAATTTGTTTAGCCTGCATAGCTAAAATGATTTACCCGATGCTAGAAATTTCCAAAGAAAACTATGATGAGCAATCCGACTCTGTTGGTCGCGTGGTTGAAAAAGACTTAAGATTAATTACGCCAATCATAATTATTCCCGCAATTCTTTTCTCCTTCGCCATACCATTTGTCACTAATTATTTTAGCTATTAATAATTGTATTGTTTGCGTGTTTAATACAATTTTTTTAAATTTTCAGCTCTATCAACTTAATGAGAATTGATTTTCTAAAAAAATAATCTATTTTTTTCATCCTAATGATTACTAAAAAACTGATTACCAATCTCCTAATTATCTGCAGCTTCTTTTTTACTGTTTTAAGTAGTAATTCAGCATTCGCAGTTCTTGGCGCTACTCCTAGCGTAGCTCCAGATCAAATATTAGCAGGAGCAACAGCAAATCTCTCGATTGTTCTTTCCAACGATAACGAAACTGACACAATTACAGGGCTTACTTTTAGTAGCGCCCTTCCAGGACCTTTGCCAACAGGTTTAAAAATTGTTGGGAATATTACATATGAATGTAAAAAGGACGGTGTAACACAAACTTCTGGAACGGTAATTCCAAGTGATGAAACTTTGATCGATTTACCTGCGGACATTGGTTTTCAAATACCAGATCGAGAAAACAATGTTAATGGAGAATGTATAATTACAGTTCCGATTACAGCTGAGACGCCAAATGGCAATTCTTCAGGCTATGATTACACTATTTTAGATGCAGCTGCAAATGGATTTGAAGGAGCGGTGCCTATATCAAACAGCTCAGATCCAGACCCAATACAAACCGTAACTGTTTTACCAATAGCTCAGCCAGAGATTATCAAATCTTTCAATACCAAAACGTCAGTTAACAACACGGTAGTATTAAATGGCGAGCCAGAGAATCTAACTATTTATATTGATAATCTTGATGTTATTGGAAAGGCTTCTGTTGCAATAAATAATATTGCCATCAAAGATGTGCTTCCGGTCACAATTAAAACGGTCGACACCACTGCAATTAACGTCACTTGCCCATCTGGTTCCACAATTACCTTAACTCCAAATGTCCTTAGGACAGAAATTGATATTACTGGAAATTTGGTAGCAAACGATTCTTGTGAAATCTCAGTCCCAATAGAGGCATTTGGCACAGCATCTTCGTTCCGAAATACTGTAACCAACACCATAGTTAAAGCTTTTACCAATGATATCGGCATAGAATTTCAAGATCCTACTTCTGCCAATATTAGAACCCAATCGCCATTCGAGGTTAGAACTAATTTTGTTGATTCAGCAATTGCCAGTGGTCAAGCAGGTAATTTAAAAATTACATTGTTAAATAAGGGAAATGTTGATTTTGACGTCACTTCATTTGCCAGCAATCTTGACCAATTTGGTGACGATGCTCATGGTATTAACGCTACAGCAATTCCGACAATTTCATGCTCTAGT